>JANXUM010000247.1 GCA_025356215.1 Bryobacter sp.
TTGATTGCCTTATAAACAGCGGGAGCCCCATAGATATCTTCCTGATCCCATAAGCTATGCACGATCATGACGGGAACCTTCAACGGCTCTGCGGCAAGCAACTTATCCATCGCCTGATCCTGCCACCAGGCGTCATAAGACGGATGCTCAATCAGCTTCTGCCAAAAGCCCAACTGCTCCATCCCCCGCCGCCGCCCCAGTTCCCCTGCCGACCCTGCTTGCAGATACATGTCGTAGTCATCAAAGTGCGTGGTGAACCACTTGATGTCATTCCCGCGCGTCGCCTGCTGATCGTGAATGTAAGGCAAGTTCTGCTGACGGAAAGCCCCGTTGTGGAACCAATCGTCGCCGCGCCACCCATCCACCATCGGGTTCATCGGCACCGACACTTTCAATGCCGGATGCGGATGGAACAATGCCATCAAAGGCAGAAAGCCATCGTAAGAGATGCCCAAGATCCCCACGTTGCCATTGGTCTCGGGCACATTCTTGATTAGCCAATCGATGGTGTCGTAAGTATCGGTGGAGTGATCGACGGGAGTCGGGTTCCGCGGCCCGCTCAACGGCCGATTCATGACATAGTCGCCCTCGCTGCCATACTTGCCGCGAATGTCCTGCACGACGCGAATGTAGCCGCCCTCAACAATGGTTTCGACAGCGTTGTCATAGCCCTGCAAGATCGGCCCCAGATGCGAAGATTCCGCATGGCTAGTCAGCTCCTTGGCGTTATAAGGCGTGCGCGTGAGTAGGATCGGAGCCCGCTTAGCCCCCTTGGGCACAATGACGACGGTATGCAACTTAACGCCATCCCGCATGGCGATCATGACATCGCGCTTATCGTAATCAAAGCCGCCGGTCTTAGCAACAAACGTAGCGGGGGTCTCGCTAGGGTAAGCCGGGTACTGCGGCTTACCCTCTTGGCCAAGAATGCTCATCACCAGAAAGGCACCCATGCACGAAATCTGAATTAACTTCACCCAGCCATTCTAGGGTAAGCGACGTCAAGCGCGAATTACATCCGTTGGAACTGAGCCTGCCACGAGTGTAGGTGACGAGTGTAGGTAGCGGCAGAGCTGATTCCCTCTCGAGCGACCGCCCGGCGAGCGGGCCCTTCAAGTCTCAAATTGCCGCAGGGACGCGCCTTGCCTCCCTTGTCAAGCGTAGGCTCTTAGCGAAAATAGAGAACGGGCAGGACCCGCGTCACTGCTACTGACTTGCGTCCGATTCTACAAATCCCAATCATCCGTGCCCATCAGCGTGCATCCGTAACCCAACTTCTTCTTCGGCCCCAGACTGCCTTGATCCCCCACCAAGTGACCGGCACAGTTTTCCACCCCATCCCCACCCAGAGCCCCTAAACCAGCTTCGCCTTCACCATCTCACTCAGCGCCCTTCCGTCCACATTCTTCCCCGCCAGTCTCGCATTCGCTGCCTTCATCACAACCCCCATCTGCGCCTTCGCCGTCGCCCCCGTCTCCGCCATCGCCGCCAGTACCGCCTCTTCCAACTCGGCGTCGCTCACCTTCTGCGGCAAATACGTCTCGATGATCTCCTGCTCGGCGGCCTCTTTGGCGGCCAGTTCCGGCCGCCCCGCCTTCTCAAACTGCTCCCGCGCGTCCACCCTTTGCTTCACCAACGTCTTCAACAACTGCTGCTCGGTGGCCTCGTCGGCCTCTTTCATGTTGTCCGCTTTGTACTTCATCATCGTCGCCTTGATCGCGCGAACGGTGCTTAGCCTCAGCTCCTGCTTGGCCTTCATCGCCTCAACCATGTCCTTCTGGATGCGTTCTGTCAATGTCATGCTGTTTGCTATTCTAGTGAATACACCCCCGGTTTACTCGCAATTTCCACCATGTACATCAAGAAACAACGATTACTGACCCCGGGACCCACTCCTCTCCTGCCGCAAGCGCTCCACGCGATGATGGGCTCCGACATGCACCATCGCACAGAAGACTTCCGCAAGGTTTATAAGTCGGTGCTCAATGGCCTCAAAGAAACCATGCAGACCCAGAACGACGTCATCGTTCTGGTCGGCTCCGGTTCCGCGGCCATGGAAGCTGCAATTCAAAATTGCTTCTCTGTCGGCGAAGAGGTGCTAGTCTGCACCGCTGGCAAGTTCGGCGAACGTTGGACAGCCCTCACCAAGGGCTTCGGCCTCAAACCCACCGTCATTGAGCAACCCTACGGCGGCGCCGTTACGCCCGCCCAAGTCGCGGCTGCCTTTGAAGCCAACCCCAACTTCCGCGCCGTCTTCATCCAGGCGTCCGAAACCTCCACCGGTGCCGCTCACGATATCGAAGGCATCGCCAAAGTCATCCGCAACTACGACGCGCTCTTCGTCATCGACGCCATCACCGGCCTTGGCACCATGCCCCTCAAGATCGATGAATGGGGTCTCGATATCGTCATCGGTGGCTCACAAAAAGCCTTCATGATCCCCCCCGGCCTGGCCTTTCTGTCGATCAGCGACCGCGCCTGGAAGCGCATGGAAACTTCCAACATCGCCCGTTTCTACTTCGACCTCCGCCGCGAGCGGAAGAACGCCGTCAATGGCGAAAGCGCCTGGACCCCCGCTGTCAGCCTCCTCCTTGCCATGGACGCCGCCCTCAAGTACATCCGCGATCTGGGGATGGACAACCTCATCAAGAACGCCCAGCTACTGGCCCGCGCCACCCGCGCCGCTGCCACCGCACTCGGCCTGGAACTGCTCTCCGGCAACAACCCCGGTGGCTCCGTCACCGCCATCTGCGCCCCTCCCGGGATGGATTCCAGCCTGATCGTCAAGGACTTCCGCAATCGCTTCGGTTCCATCATCGCCAATGGCCAAGGCTCGATGAAAGGCCAGATCTTCCGCATTGCCCACCTCGGCTACTTCGACTTCGGCGATCTCTTCGCCATGGTTGCCGAGCTCGAAATCATCCTCGCCGCCAATGGCTATCCAGTCCAATTCGGCACCGGCGTCGCCGCCGTGCAAAACGTTTACGCCGAGGCCGCCCTCGCCAAAGAACTCGCTAAGGAACCCGTCGCCGTCTAACTCCGCATGAAGATTCTTGTTGCCGAACCCATCGCCCAAGCGGGCTTCGATCTCCTCGTCGCCCAGCCCGGCTGGACCGTAATCCAAGCCGACCCCAAAACCTATCAAGACCACCTCTCCGATTGCGAAGCGCTGATCGTTCGCTCCGCCGTCAAGGTCAACAAGGATCTCATCAAGAAGGCCCCCAAGCTCCGCGTCGTCGGTCGCGCCGGCGTCGGCGTCGACAACGTCGATCTCCAAGCCGCCACCAACGCCGGCATCCTGGTCCTCAACACGCCTGGCGGCAACGCCATCTCGGTTGCCGAACATACCGTCGGCCTCATGCTCGCCATGGCCCGCTCCATCCCCAACGCGAGCGAATCCACCAAAGCTGGCAAATGGGAAAAGCGCAAGTTCATCGGCAATGAACTCCGAGGCAAAACCCTCGGCGTCGCCGGTCTCGGCTCCATTGGCCGCGAGGTCGTCTTACGCGCCCGCAACTTCGGCATGCGCATCATTGGCACCGATCCCTACGTCAGCTCGCAGCAGGCAGAAGACATCAACGTCACCCTCGTCGATCTCGACAACCTCTTCTCCCAAAGCGACTACATCACCCTGCACGTCGCACTCACCCCCGAAACCAACAAGCTCATCAACCGCGAAACCATCGCCAAAATGAAGCCCGGTGCGCGCGTCGTCAACTGCGCCCGCGGTGAACTGGTCGACATCGACGCCCTGCTTGAAGGCCTCGCCAGCGCTAAGCTCGCCGGTGCCGCCCTGGACGTCTTCGATCCCGAACCCCTCCCCGCCGACCACCCCATCTTCAAGCAACCCAGCCTCATCGCGACGCCCCACATCGGCGGCTCAACCGAAGAGGCCCAAGAGATCGTCGGCGTCCGCATTGCCGAGCAAGTGGCCGAATATCTCAAGAACGGCGTCGCCATCAACGCCGTCAACATGCCCGCCCTCTCGCCGGAACAGTACCGTGCCCTCGGGCCCTACATCGCTCTGGCCGAGCGCCTTGGCACCTTCGCCTCCTTCATCAGCGATTCCAACCCGGTCACCGTCAAGTTCACATACTCTGGCAAAGTCGCCGAGCTCAACACCACGCTGGTCCGCAACGCTGGCCTCAGCGGCCTCCTCGCCCGCTCCCTCGCCAGCAAGGCCAACTTGATCAATGCGATGCAAATCGCCGCCGACCGTGGCCTCAACATCAACGAGAATCACATCCTGCGCTCCAGCCACACCGATTCGATTCGTATCGAGGTCTCCAACTCGGCAGGCACCACCAGTCTCGAGGGCGCCGTCGTCCTCGGTCGCCCCCGCGTCCTCGCCATCGACGACATCTACTGCGAAGCCCCCCTCGATGGCTTCCTCCTCTATCTCAAGAACCTCGACGTGCCCGGCGTCATCGGCTACATCGGCAGCGTCATGGGCAAGAACGGCATCAACATCGCCAATTTCTCCCTCGGTCGCGAAGAAGCCTCGGCCAAGGACGGCGGTCCGGCCAAAGCCACGGCCATCATCACTTGCGACGCCGCTGTCCCTGAACACGTGATCTCCCAACTGCTCGAGAACCCAAACATTCGCCTCGCTCGCAACGTCGAGTTCTAGGCAATGCTATCCTGAAGAGGTCGTAGCAACCCCGATTCGAAGGGGACAAAGAAGTAAAAAAGCTGGGTAAAAACCCGAACGACGCGGCGAAGGGGCGAATCATAGTGCAACCCACTACGACGCCCCTTCTCCCATTTCAGGAGGCCGTTTTTTCATGTCCAAGATGCTCGAAGAGATCCGCCAGCAGCCAGAAGCGCTGGCCAAGACCCTACAACAGGAGTGGAAGGGCATCGAGCAACTACGTCGCCAGTTTGAGGCATACCCGCCCCGCCTCATCGTCCTGGCCGCGCGCGGCACATCGGACAATGCCGCCCAGTTCGGCCGCTACCTGCTTGAGATGCTCACCGGCATCCCCGTATCCCTCGCCGCCCCCAGCATCCACACCCTCTACAACGCTCGCCTCGATTACGAAGACACCCTGGTCGTCGCCATCTCGCAGTCCGGGGAATCCACCGACACCAACCTGGTCCTCGAACGCGCCAAAGAGTCCGGTGCCTTCACCATCGGCGTCACCAACGAGTCCGGCTCCACCCTCGCCAAGCTTGGCCACGCCACCATCTTGGTTCGTGCCGGCAAAGAGAAGTCCGTCGCCGCCACCAAGACCTACACCGGCCAACTGATGGCGATGTATATGCTCGCCTGGGCCTTGGGTGCCAAGATCGATCGCAAAGATCTCGACCGCCTGCCCGCTCTGGCTGAAAAGGCTCTCAAGCTGGAACCCCAAGTGGCCGCCATGGCCGGCCGCTACCGCTTCATGCAGCACTCCGTCGTTGTCGGCCGCGGCCTGAACTACGCCAATGCCTTTGAGTTCGCCCTGAAAATGATGGAGACCTGTTACGTCATCGCCGAGCGCTTCTCCAGCGCCGACCTGCTCCACGGCCCCATCGCGATGGTCGACCCGCACTTCCCCGCCTTCGTCTTTGCCCCCTCGGGCCCCACTTGGGAATCGATGTCGCAACTGCTCGCCCGCATTGACTCAACCACGCACGAGACGCTTCTGATCACCGACAAGAGCAACCCGGACGCCTATAACTCCAAGCGCCGCGCCTTCCGCATCCCGGTCGCGATCCCAGAGCTTTTGGCCCCCATCCCCTACATCATCCCGGGCCAACTCTTCGCCGCTTATCTGGCTGCCGAGAAGGGCTTCAATCCCGATCAGCCCCGTTCACTGACAAAAGTCACGCTGACCCTCTAAGCCGACATTCGCCCTGCCCAGCGCAGAAAACGCCACATATCGACGCGGTGCGTCCACAAAAACGCCCAGAAGTCTCGGAAGCCGATCTCCTCGGCATGCACTCCCCAATAGGTCTCCATGCGCCAACGCAAATACGGGCTCGCCCAGGGGCGCAGTCGGTAACCGCGGCTAGACTTCCACAAGAACCCAATCATTAACGTGGATCGAGCAGACTATTCGGGCTCGCCTTGGGAGCGTCCTTCGGCTTCCCCGCGTAATACCCGGACCGCGTTCGCACCGAAGGTTTATTCGGCCCAGTCGCCGTGACGCGCACCGCGCGGAAGGTGCCGTCCAGCTCCTGCACGGTCGGCGAATACCCAATCACGTACTGGTTGCGGATGTCCTTGGCCACTTCCAAGGCCAGTGCGTCCACTTCCTCCAGCGTCTTCGGGAAAAAGCACAATCCGCCAGTAGCCTTCGCGATCATCTCCAGCGCCCGCTTGGCTCGCTTCGCCTCGCGCGGAATCTCTTCGCTCAACAACGCAATCGCATAGATCACCGCGTCGGTGCTGTGCGCCTGCGCGATCACCTTTTCGAGGCTGGATTTACTGGCCGTGTCCGCCCCGTCCGTAATCAGCATCAACACCTTCTTATCGCGCTTGCCCTTCGCCTTTAAATGATCGATCGACATGCTGATGGCGTCGTACATGGCCGTCCCGCCGCGAGCGTCAATGCGCGTCAGCCCCTCTTCCATCTTCTTGATGTCGTTAGTGAAGTCTACATCCAGAAACGCGTCGTCATTGAAGTTGACAACAAAAACTTGGTCTTGCGGGTTCGACGCCTTCACCATCTGCATCGCCGCCACTTCCACCTTGTTGCGCCGCAGTCGCATGCTGCCGCTATTGTCGACAACCACGCCCAGCGACACCGGCACATCCTCGCGCCGGAAGATCTTCATCGGTTGCTCGACGTTGTTCTCGAAGACCTTGAACGCGCCCTTCTGTAGATCTGTGACGATGTTGCCCTTGGAATCGACCACGGTGGCATGCAGCACAACAAGCCGCGTGTCGCTCTTGAAGATCGGGTCTTCCTGAGCCCGCAGGCCACTGGCGCAAAGCACCCCAACCAGCATCAGGCGCTTACTGAACAGGTGCATAATATCCTTGCCTCCAGGTGGGGCGCAGTTGCGGCAATCCCCTGGGTTGAACGATTTTGACTTGGACGCGCCGGTACTTGCCGTCGCGCTCCTGATTCTTTGGCGAGTAGCCAATCAGGTATTGATTCCGCAACTCGATCCCGATCTTCGCCGCCACGTCCGGCAACTCATTGACGTTCTCGATCGAAAAATGTTTCCCGCCTGTTTGCTCCGCCAAATCGTTCAACAGCCCCGGCCCCGACAGCTCCTCGGCTGTGCGCCCACGTCCGCCCATCGATTCATAGATGCCGATCGCATAGAGCTGCACATCCGCCTCGCGGACAAGGTTCTTGATTTCGCTCTCGGTGTAGCGGCTGGAGTTGTCGCCGCCATCGGAAATCACCAACACCGCCTTGCGCGGGTTCACGGCTTTCTTCATCTGATTCATCGCCAGATAGATGCCGTCCAGCAGCGCCGTCCGCCCCTTGGCTTGCGTAAAGGTCAAGCGGTTCTGGATCTCCTCGGTGCTGTGCGTAAATGGCACCACAAGCTCCGGCCTGTCGTTGAACTGCACCAGGAAGAATTCGTCCTCTGAGTTTGCCGTCTTAAAAAACTGCGCCGCCGCCTGCCGGCTCTTCTGCAACTTAGCGCCCATGCTATTGCTGGTGTCAAAAACAAGGCCCACCGACAGCGGCGCGTCCTCGCTGGCAAACTGCACAATCGTTTGCTCCACCTTCTCTTCAAACACCTTGAAATGCTCGCGTTCGAGACCCGTCACAAAGCGGTTGAGCGGATCGGTTACCGAAACTGGAATCAGCACCAGGTTCGTATCGACGCGAATGTTGGCCTGCTTGTTGTTCTCGGCCTCTTCAGGCCGGATCGGTCGCCCATCGCGCGGCACCGTGTTCACGCGGGCTGGCGGCGGGATTTCCGTCTTCTTCTGGGGTGGGTCGGTTTTTGCGCCGTTCGAGCGCGCGTTCTGGCCGTTGGTAATCGATACCCCAACAAGCACCGCCACCGCGATTAAGGCGACGCGTGCCGCGAGTACGACGTGTGCCGCTAGTCTATTGATCCGCATAAGATGGACCCCGCCCAGAGTAAACCGCCCTCAGTATAACATCGGCCTTTGGGATCACTATAATAGTGAGATTCAAGGCACCCGAGATGCCACCGATGTCGTCTAAACAAGCAGATTCAGGATGTGCATGAAAAATTCGTTGTTTTTGGCCGTGGCCGCCTTCGCCGCCGTATCGCTCTCCGCTCAGGCCCCCAAGGCCGGCAAAGTCGATATTTTCCCGCTCGATCAGGTCAAACCCGGGATGAAGGCAACCGCGTGGACCGTTTTTGAAGGCTCTCAAGCCGAGCCCGTCGACATCGAAATCATCGGCTTGTGGAAAAACGCCTGGGGCCCCAAGCAGGACATCATCCTCGCCAAGATGTTTGGTAAAGCGCTGCGCACCGGCGTTGCCGGCGGTATGTCGGGCTCGCCTGTTTACATTGACGGCAAACTTGTGGGAGCGGTCAGCCTGCGCATCAGCGTCTTTTCTCCCGACGCTATTTGCGGCATTACGCCCATCGACCTGATGCTCGAGATCAATCAATTCGATTCCTCTAAACCTGTAGACGCGAAGACTCCCCAATCTGTAGCCGCCAATTCAACAATTCGTGTGCCCGAAAACGTTCTCTCAGGCGCGATGATGCAACCCATCGATACCCCGCTCGCCTTTTCCGGCTTTCACGAGTCCACCCTGCGCCACTTCGGCCCCCAGATGGAGAAAATGGGCCTGCGCCCCGTCATGGGCGGTGCCGGCGGAGCCGACTACGAGGTCAAGCCCTCCAAGGACTGGCGCACCTCGCTCGCCCCCGGCCAGCCCATTGTCGGTGTCCTGGTCTCGGGCGATATGAACGTCTCGGGCCTGGGCACGGTCACCTATAACGACGGCAAGAAGGTGCTCGGTTTCGGGCATCCTTTCTTCAACATGGGCCCGCTCGACATGCCCATGGCCAAGGGTGAGATTCTCACAGTTCTCAGCAGCGCCTTCCAGCCCAACAAAGTCGGCAATGCGACAGAGATCGTCGGCGCGCTGCGGCAAGACCGTCACTCTGGTATTCAGGGCCTCCTCGGAGAGCAGGCTGAAACCATCCCCGTCACCCTAAAGGTGCGCAACCTCGGAGCCAACGGCCAGCCCGAGAGCGTTAAGGACTTCCGCTTCAACGTGTTCGTCAATCAGAAGTGGACACCGTTCCTGATGACGATGACTCTGTACAACTCCATCTCCGGCCTGAATGAGTTCTCCGACGAAACCAGCTACCGCCTCAGTGGCAAGGTGGAGCTCGACGGCCTGCCTCCTCTTATGTTGAACAGCATGGCCGCCATTAGCGACAACCCCGCGCCTCCTTCCGTCCTGCTCGCCTCCTGGTGGGGCGACAAGTTCAATCGCCTCTATGGCAACAGCCTGAGCGATCCAAAGCTCAAGAGCGTCGCGGCGACCATCGATCTGATTCCCGAGCGCCGCATGGCCAGCATCGAGAGTGCCTGGATGGATAAGACTGATGTCGACCCGGGTGAGGATGTCCTCGTGAAAGTCTTTCTTCAGCCCTACCGCGGCAACCGCATTGCCCGCGATGTCACGGTCCGCATTCCGTCCAATCTGGCCAAGGGCGAACACAAGCTGGTGCTGGTCGACGGCGACACGCTCAACCGGTTTCCCCAGTTCGCCGGACTATCCAACCGCTTCCTCGAACTGCCCCAGGCCGTGAACATCATCAACCAGGAGCGCACCAACAACCAGTTGTTTCTGGTGATCACCAGCGCCAAAACAACGGTCTATCTGGACGACAAGAACCTGACCAGCCTTCCCGGATCGCTGATGAACGTAATGCAGGCGGGCCGTCCCGCCACCAAGCCCATGCTCGCCGCCTCGGAGTCTTATACCGAGGCCGCAGCCATCCCGTTCGATTACGTCGTCGCCGGGCAATACATGCTGCGCTTCAACGTCCGCTAGCGCCGCCCCCCCCCCCAAACAACCAAGGATTTTTTTGAATATGCACAAGTTTGCCTTCGCCCTCTTTGGGCTCGCGTTGAGCGCGCTCGCCACTGACACCCGCTACTGGTCGCTCGATACACAGCAGGATTTTGAGAAGGGCAATCTCAAAAAGGTAGCTTTGCGCTCCGATGGCCGCCTGTCGCTGTCCCCGGCCGTGAAAGAGATTGCCGATGTGTCGATCCCCTATCTGTGGAGCGCCACCTTGGCCCCGAATGGCACGCTCTACACGGCCGGCGGGCCATCCAGCGACAAGAGTGCCATCTATGAAATACCCCGTGGCGGGCAGTCGCGCAAACTGGCCGAGCTCAGCGGTATGAACATTTTCGCCCTCGCCCTTGATAAAGCGGGCCGGCTCTACGCCGCGACATCGCCCGACGGCAAAATCTATCGTGTCTCCCCATCGGGCGCGGTCGACATGTTCTATGACCCCAAAGCAAAGTACATCTGGTCGATGGCCTTTCTGCCCAACGGAGACCTGCTGGCGGCCACGGGCGACCAAGGCCAACTGCATCGCATCGCGCCCAATGGTTCGGGCAAGGTATGGATGAAACTTGACGAGGATCATATCCGCACGCTGGCCGTGGACGCCAAGGGAGTCGTCTATGTCGGCACCGAACCGGGCGGCCTCATCGTTCGCGCCGATGACGCGGGCAATGGCTTTGTCGTCTATCAGTCTTTGAAGCGCGAAGTCACCAGCCTCGCCACGGCCAAGGACGGTTCCATCTATGCCGCAATTCTTGGGCAAAAATCCACTGGCTCACAGTTGATCCTCCCGATGGTGCAACAGAACGCCGCGCCTCCGCCTCCAGCGCAGGGCCAGCAAGCCCAGCAACAACGCGTTAATGTCGCGGCACCAATTCTGCCCACGGTGGTCCCGGGCGGCTCGGAATTGATTCGCATCGACGCCGACGGCGCGCCTGTGCGGGTCTGGTCGCACCCCACTGATTTGATCTACTCTCTCGCACTCGATGCCAACGAGCTGCCTATTCTGGGCACGGGCAACAAGGGCAATCTCTATCGTGTCGACAGCCCATCGCAGTCCACGCTGCTGCGTGGCTTCTCCTCCACTCAGGTCACCGCGTTGCTCAAGGATGGTGCGCGGATGTTGGCCGTCACCGGCAATGTCGGCAAGGTCTACGAGGTCGCAACCGGTCTGGAGACCGAGGGCAGTTATGAGAGCGAAGTCTTCGACGGCGGTGCCTTCTCGCAATGGGGCCGCTTGCACGCAAAAGATGAATGGAACGGCGGCACCGTCCGCTACGAAACGCGCAGCGGTAACCTCGACCGTCCCACTCAGATGTGGAGCCCCTGGGCACCGCTCAAGGAAGGTCGAGTCGCCTCACCCGCCGCCAGATTTCTGCAATGGCGCGCCGTCCTCGGTGCGGGCCAATTGAACAGTCCCACACTGTCTCAGTTGGACATCGCCTATTTGCCAAAAAATGTCGCGCCGCGCGTCGACATCGTCGAGGCCACGCCAGCCAACTACCGCTTTCCCGCTCCCGCGGCCGTGATCGTCCCGATCGCTACGACGCTAACCTTACCTGCCATCGGCAAATCGCAAACCACTGTGACTCAGACGCCACCCGACGGGTCCACGTCACCCTCGCTCACTTACGCGCGCGGCATGATCGGCGCGCGCTGGATGGCGGTGGACGACAACAACGACACACTCGAGTTCAGCCTCTCCATCAAGGGCGAGAACGAACAGACATGGAAGCTGCTGAAGGACAAAATCCGCGAGCGTTACTACAGCTTCGACTCGACCGCCTTTGGCGACGGCAAGTACCAGGTGCGTGTCATGGCCACCGACGCACCTTCAAACCCCCTCAACCAATTCCTCAGCGCGGCCGCCAACAGCGCGCCATTCCTGATCGATAACACCCCGCCCGTTATCAAGGATCTCGCGCTTACCCCCAGCGGAGCGCGCCTGCAGTTGCGCTTCCGCGCCACCGACGCGCTGAGCGTAGTGCAGAAGGCCGAAATCTCAATCAATGGCGGCACCTGGAGCCCTGTCGATTCGACCGTTCGGTTGACTGATTCAAAGGACCTTGAATTCATCGTCCCGCTCGACCGGCCCGTGCCCGGTGAAATTACGGTTGCCGTGCGAGTGACCGACGAATTCGAAAATCAGAGCGTCGCCAAGATCACAGTCAACTAGCGCGCTGGTCGCCAGGCGCTAAAGGTGCTCCGCTGCACCCGAGCGATCCCAGAGGTGAAATTGACCTCCATTCGCCGCATAAAGCGTGGTGCATCGGAATCGCTCTCATACTCAATCTTCAGCGTCGTCTCGCCCTCCTCACGGACGTACTCGACAAGAGCAAAGCTGCTTGGGTCAAACGTGAGACGGTAGAGGCGGCCCGCGCCCTTCGGCTTGGCCACCAACTGGTTCGGCGCAACCAGACTCAGCTCATGCGTCTGTTCGAGCGTCGCCAGCCTCTCGCCGCCCGCCTTCTCGGCCACCGCCCGGCGCAGCACCGACGTCCGCAACATGTCGTCCTCCACCAGCAGGCGCTCGTCAGCGCTCAAGGACTGCCCGTTGCGCGACACCAGTTTGCGATAGCGCACTCCCTCGAGCAGGATCACCTCATACTGCTTCGAGCGCAGGCTCGCTGCTGGATCGCGCGCATCCCAGTTTTCCTGTAACTCCAGGCACTCATACTTCATGCGCAGCACGTTCTGTCGATCTTCCGCCGCCACGATCTTATGCAGCAACGACACGGCGAGTATCGTTTCAATCATCATGAACGCAGTATGGCGCGCAACGCGGGCGCTGTGTCTTATCCAAGCGAGCTATACCGTTAGGAGTAGTTCATGGCCCGTCCGATATGATTGCCAGATGCCTTCACGCCTTCGCTGGTGGGTCCTCACACTGCTATTTCTAGGGACCACGGTCAACTACCTCGATCGGATGATCCTTGGGATCCTGTTGCCTGAAATCCGGAAAGATTTCCCGATCGACGACATCACCTACGGCCAGGTGAGCGCGGCCTTCCAGTTTGCCTACACGATCGGCTTTCTGATCGCCGGAAAGGTGATCGATCAGATCGGCACGCGCGTTGGCTATTCGATCTCGATTTTATGGTGGAGTGTGGCCGCTGCCGCCCACGCCTTCATGGGCAGCGCTCTTAGCTTTGGCGCGGCGCGCGGGCTTCTGGGCTTGGGCGAAGCGGGCAACTTTCCGGCCGCCATCAAGAGCGTCGGTGAGTGGTTCCCCAAGAAGGATCGCGCTTTTGCCACCGGCGTCTTCAATTCAGGCACCACGGTTGCCTCCATCTTTGGCCCGATCTTCTTCCTGTACATGACGGCCAGCTATGGCTGGCGGGCCTGCTTCCTGATTACCGGCGCCAGCGGCTTGGTCGTGCTCGTGCTTTGGATGATGGTGCGCCAACAGCCGCCCCCGCAGGACGATGACGAGCCCACGGCCGCCAAGCTGAGCTGGAAGCAAGTGGCCGGCTTCCGCGAAACCTGGGGCTTCTCGCTTGCCAAGTTCTTCTCCGACCCCGTCTGGTGGTTCTACCTCTACTGGTTGCCGCCCTATTTCTACAACGTTCGGCACTTTGATTTGAAGCAAGTGTCCTGGGCCTTCCCGGTCATCTACTCGACGGCCGGGATCGGCAGCATCGCCGGTGGATGGCTTTCCGGTTACTTCCTTCGCCAAGGTTGGCCTGTAGCCCGGGCCCGCAAGACGGCGCTGGCCATTCCCGCTGCGTGCATGCCCATTGCGGCTTCGGCGGTGCTCTTCGATAATCCCGCCATCGCGATCGTCTTGATCAGTCTGGCAACGGCCGCGCATCAGGCTTGGTCGGCCAATCTCTACACGACAGTTTCGGACGTCTTCCCCAAGAGCGCAGTTGCTTCGGCCACGGGCATCGGTGCCAGCGTGGGAGGCCTGGGCGGCGTCATCTTCTCAACGCTCCTGCCTGGCTATATCGTGACTTACTTTGGCTACGTGCCGATGTTTTGTATCATGGGCGTCTTCCACTTAATCGGACTGTTTTGCCTGGACCGATTTATGGGAGATCTCAAGCCGATCGCGCTTAGCCCCAAAGCTCTTTGACCGGGCCGTAGAGGTCCTCGCCCGAGAACGGCACATACTCAAAGCCGCGGTTGAACGGGTCGTCGTAGCGGATGCTGGTGTAGTTGATGCCGAGCGCCGAGTAGATCGTCGCCTCAATGTCCTCGGGACGGACATCGCGCTGACGCGACCAGCCGAAGTCGGCCGTGAAAGAACCAGCGGCGTTGGTGGCGCCGATCGCCCGCCCGCCTTTGATGCCGGCCCCAGCCATAAAACAGAACTGCTGCGTGTAGTGATCGCGTCCGCTGGCGGCGGAGAGTTGCCCCACTGTGCGGCCGAATTCGCCAACCATCACCACAAGCGTGTCCTGAAGCTGCCCGCTCGCTTTCAGATCTGTCAGCAACTGTCCAACAGCCGCGTCCAAGCTTCGTACCCGCGCCGGCAGTACGTTGTCGGTGTAGATGTTTTGGTGGTCGTCCCACCCGCCGGTTGTGATCTGGATGAAGCGCGTGCCCGCGTTGGCCTTGAGGATCTTCGTCGCCGTCAGGCAAGCGTCGCCGAGGCCGGATGCGCCATACGGAGTCCGCTCGGCGGCGGTGAACTGGAAAGCCTGATCGACAACCGGGTTGTAAGTCATGCCCTTGGCGCTCTTGTAGAAGCCGTCCATGTCTTCCATCGCCTTGCCGTAAGGACTGTTCACGCGATTGGGCCCGTCCAACTGGTTCATCAGCGAGTAGCGCTCATCAAGGCGCGCCGACCCATCTGGATTGGTTGTGTTCGTCAGGCCGCGCGTGTTCGCGGTAAATTTCAGCGGCGCGTAGATAGAGGCCAGATAACCGCTGCCTACACCCTGCGTGCTGTTGAGCGCGATGAAACTGGGCAGTACGTCGGTGGGCCGGCGCTCGGCTGCCTTCTCGATCGCCACCATCGAGCCGATGTTTGGAGCGATGTCGCCGAGAGCGGCCACCGGGTTGCGGCCAATCTGCGTCCACATCTGCGCCAGGTTGTGTACCAGGGCCCAGGCGCGCATGCTGCGTATGACGGCAAAGTCGCTGGTCATCGCCGATAGCTTTGGCATGATGCCAGTGGGCAACAGGAGGCCACCCACGGTTTCAGGCTTAAACACGGCGGCCGGGGTCACCCCGTTGACGATCTTCAGATCAAAGGTGTCGGTGTGGCTGGGCGCGCCGGTCATCAGGATGAAGATGCAGTTCTTGGCCTTGTTCAGCAACTGTACGTTCTGCTTGTCGATGCGCACCGCAGCGTTGGCCTGCTCGGCCATGTAAGACATCGTGACGGCCCCGCCAGCGATCTTCAAGAAGTTGCGACGGCTGGAAAAAGGGCGGTCGAAGAAATTCTTATGGCGGTGCGGATACTTGTTGATGAATTGCAGGAATTTTTCGTTCGGTGTCATGATGAGCGCCCCTTAGTAGTTGTAGATGAAATCGACTTTGTTGTAGAGCGACCAAAGCAGGTTTTCACCCTTTTGTGTTCGCAAGGTGCCTGTCGTGCCCTTCAAGGTCGCCGAGGCAATATCCAGCTCCCGTTGTGTCGGGTAGCGGGACAGCACGCTCATGTAGAGCTGATTGACAAGTTGAGCGTCCGAGACGTTGATGTAGCGATTCAAGATGCTCTGCTGCCCGCCGGTGTTGCTCGACCGGATGCGGTTCATCACAAATGTGTCGTTCATCAGATTCAGCGCCTGAATCGCCGAGCCATCGGCCTTGCGGTCCTCGGTCAGCCTGTCTCCACGACCGAAGCTGCTCAGGAAAGACGCCGTATTGGCATCCGGCAGGTTGCCCGTCTCCGGCAGTTGCATCGCAAAGCGCACCGTCCGATTGGTGCGGTCTGTATAAATGGCCCCGCCGTACTCGACGACATTGTAGGTGGGCAGGATGTTGCTCGATACCGAAATCGCGTCATGGATCTCTTCAGCCCAGAGCCGCCGCACCAGGTGGCGAGCGAAGAGAGGCTCGTAGCTGGCGTTCCACTCTCCCGCGTAGCGCGAGCTCATCTGGTAAGCGTCCGAATTCAGGATCGTCCGCATCAGCCACTTTAGATCGTAGTTGTTCTTGACGAAACCATCGGCCAGCGTGTTCAGCAGCGCGGCGTTCGAGGGCTGCAAGGTCCACGTGCCAGTGGGCGGGGAATCCGGATCCAAGCGGGCGGGGTCAAACTGATCGAGAGGCTCAACCAATCCCCGGCCCATCAACGCGCCCCACATGTAATTGACGGTGGCTCGCGAAAATTGGAAGTCGCTCGTCATCGCGCGGGCAAAGCCCTCGCGATTGCTCTCGCCGGACTTCGGCTTATCGCCTGTGAACATGTACTTGGGCGGAACCGTTGTCCCAAGGCCGTCGGTGGGCTGGCGCGCCGGGCGATTGCCAGTGGTCGTATTCAGCGTGTAGTCGTTGCGACCGTTATCTACCAAAGAGTAGTAACGGAGGTTGGGCAAGTTGGGGCGATCCGGGTAATTCGTAACAATGTTTGTCTTGGCGAAGTACGAAGAAGTCGCCCAGGCATCGCTGCGCCGAGCGTTTTTACCCCACAGGCTAAGCGTGTCCAAGTGGCCCCGGCCATTGTGACAGAGGATGCAGTTCATGTGCGCCACGCCTAGGAAAGTGGCCGCCACATCGGCCGTCTCCTGGTCATAGTCGTCGTTGGCAGGTCCGCCCTGGGTTTTGCTACCCAGCAGAAAGTTGACTTCGCCTTGTTCAAAGCTATTGGTCCCCTTCGTCGCAATCAGCTCAGTGGCCATTTGCTTGTAGCTCTTATTGGCCTGCAGGGAGGACTTAATCCAACTATAAAAAGCGTTACGCCCTTGGTCCTGGCGTGGCAGCACATCGGACCTGCTGGAATTGCGGTACATGTCGCCGAAGTACATCGTCCACTTATCCACCCACTCGGGCGAGTTCAGCAACTGGTCGATCAGTTCGGCGCGCTTGGTCGGGCTGGCGTTGCCATTGAACTGAATCAAGCTGTCGTAGCTCGGGATGCGCCCGGCCAGATCGAGGGTCACGCGACGCAAGAATTCAAGGTCGGTGGTCTTCTCAGCCGGGGCGATGCCGCGATTCTGAAGCTCGCGATAAATCGCCACGTCGATCGGATTGGTGGACGCCTGATCTTGAAGTTGCTGCGTGCGCGTCCCCGTCGGCACCAGGGTTTGCATCCCGCCCTCGGGTACGCCAGTGGCCATGATCTGCTCGGTAACTCGGCTACGCCAGAAGCGGTCTCGCGCTTCCTTAGCGTACTTTTCGTGGCCCGCCCCGAAGAAGTCGCAATCCGAGTGATTCTCGAGGTCAACGGGATTCTGTTCCTGAGCCCCGGCAAAGATCGCACCCGCCAAAACAACCGCACCCAGACTCGCCGCCGCCGCCCAAACTTTGCTTCTCTTCATGTCGAACTTCCCCCCGCTCACTTCTTAACAGAGTCTTTACATTCACTCTAACCCGGTCTTGAAAATAAGTTTCTACGTCTAAGGTCTTTTCGTCCGGGTGACAATGAATCGTTAGACTTCGTTTCAGATGCCCCCCTCCGTACGCGATTATTTCCATCCCAAAGGCATCCTGTCTCAAGTTCACCCGAACTTTGAGTACCGCGATGGGCAAATGGAGATGGCCGAGGCGGTGGCCGTAGCTCTCGAAGACCGGCGCCATTTGGTTGTCGAAGCTGGCACCGGCACCGGCAAGACCATGGCCTATCTGATCCCCGCCATCCTCTCTAACAAACGGGTCGTTGTGTCCACTGGGACTAAAAATCTGCAAGAGCAGCTCTACTTCAAAGACGTGCCCATGCTGGAGGCCATATTCAAGCGTCCGCTCAAGGTGACGTACATGAAGGGCAGGGCCAATTACCTATGCCGGCAGAAGGTGAATGAGGCGGCCGGCTCAGAGACCGCGTGGCTTGAAGGCATGCAGGAGGTCACCGACTTTCGCATCATCCGCGATTGGATGCCACACACCGAGATGGGCGATCGCAGCGAGCTACGCAGTCTCCCCGAGCAATCCGCCGTCTGGGGCAAAATGGACGCGCGCGGGGAGCGCTGTACGGGTCAGAAGTGCGCATATTTCGACACTTGCTTCGTGACCGAGATGATGCGCCGGGCCAGCGATTCGGACATCATCATCGTCAACCACCACCTTTTCTTCGCCGACCTCGCGCTGAAGCAAGAAGACCGTGGCGGCGTCATACCGAATTACGACGCCGTGATTTTCGATGAAGCCCATGAGATCGAAGACGTGGTTGGCCAGTACTTTGGCATGAGCGTGTCGAACCTTCAGGTGCAAGACCTCACTCGCGACATCCTCGACCTGTCGCGCCGCAAAGACTTTCATACCAACTCGCTCGAAGACCTGCTGCGTGGCGCGGTTGCCGCCACCGAGCGCTTCTTCGAACTGTTCGGAGAGGTCGAGGGGCGGGCCGCCTTTCGCGACCCCGAAGCCTTTCTCGAATCGCATGGAGAAGAGTTCATGGGCGCGCTGATGGGCCTGGAGATGCTGGCGACGCAACTGCAGTTGATCGAAGGAGGCGTTGACGAGGTGATTCCCCTCCATCGCCGCACCAAGACTCTGGAAGAGTCATTGCGCTTCTTTCTGGGCAAGCCCGAGCCGGGCTTTGTCCGTTGGACCGAGCGGCGCGGCCGCGGCGTCCACCTGCAAGCGACGCCGATCAACGTGTCGGCGATCCTGGGCACCAAGCTGTTTGACGAAGTGCCGTCGACGATCCTCACCTCCGCGACGCTTGCGGTTTCCGGTGACTTCGAATTTCTAAAGAAGCGGCTAGGCCTGGAGAGCGCCCGCAGCCTGGTGGTGAGCAGCCCTTTCGACTTTCAGAAGCAGGCGCTGCTCTACATTCCGCAACACATGCCGGAGCCGCGCAGCCCCAACTTCACCGCCGCGGCCGCGCGCGAGATCGCCCGGATTCTGCGCTTGAGCGAGGGCCGCGCCTTTTGCCTCTTTACCAGCTATGCCCAGATGCGCGCGGTGTTTGAGCGCGTCAGTTTTGAGGTTCAATACCCGTTAATGATGCAGGGGTCCAAGCCGCGCAACGTCCTGTTGGACGAATTCCGCTCAACCCCGAACGCCGTGCTGTTTGCGACCAGTTCCTTCTGGCAGGGCGTGGACGTGCAAGGCGACCAGCTATCGTGCGTGATCATCGACAAGCTACCCTTTGCCGTGCCCTCGGACCCGGTTGTTGAGGCGCGCTCGAACCAGATCCAGCAAGCCGGCGGCAAGCCTTTTTACGAATACCAGATCCCGCAAGCGGCGATCGCCTTGAAGCAAGGTTTCGGCCGGCTGATCCGCGCCAAGAGCGATCGTGGCGTCCTGGCAATGCTCGACACGCGCATCACCGCGCAGCGCTACGGGCAGATCTTCTTCGATTCCTTGCCCGATTACGGCTTCACGACCGATATTCTGGATGTGGAGAGATTTTTCAAGTGTACGAAGTGATTGTGGAGCAGCCATTTTCTGCGGCTCATTACCTGAAAGACTACCCCGGCAAGTGCGCCAACGTGCACGGGCATAACTATCGTGTGCAGATCACGATTGAAGGCGAGACGCTGGACTCGCTCGGGATGCTAGTGGAGTTCGAAGTGATCAAGCAGGCGTTGGCCCCGTGGATCGACAAGTTCGATCATGGCTTCCTGAATGAAATCCCGCCCTTTGACGGGCTCAACCCGACAGCCGAGAACCTGGCGAAGTTCTTCTACGATGAGACCGAAAAAGCACTGAGGCAGCCCGGACAGGCTGCCTCAGTGAGAGTTTCGTATGTAAGGGTGTTTGAAACCGACAAATGCTCGGCGGGTTACCGTCCGAAGTAGGCGGCGTTTTCGGCGGTAAAATTGGACCATTTCTCCGGCAGATCGTCGAGCGCGAAGATGGCGGAAACAGGGCAAACCGGGACGCAAGCACCGCAGTCAATGCACTCTACCGGATCGATGTAGAGCATCTTTTCGCCTTCAAACTTCTCAGAATCTTTCTTGGGGTGGATGCAGTCCACCGGGCAGGCGTCCACACAAGCTGAATCTTTGGTCCCAATGCAGGGCTCTGCAATCACGTATGCCATTTACACTCCAGATTAGCATGGGGCGGGCTAAAGCCACTTCTTGAGAAAGGGCCAGACGATGTTGCCGCGGAACTCGTGGCCGCCGGCGAATTCCTCAAAAGCAAAGCGCTGCGCGGCACCGGCTTTCTCGTAGAAGGCCTCCGCCCGTTTGGCGGCGATGCGGGCTTGGTCAATGGGAGAAGATTTGTCGTCGACGCCGGTCTGAATCTGCAAGGGGCGGGGGGCGACCAACCCGGCGACATCGGCGGGGGCGAGGTCGAGCAGGCGGCCTTCCATCTTCGCGTCGGAGAGCGGTTCCTCATTGCGCACGCTGCACGAGGCGACGACGACTTTGATTCTCGGCTCCACCGCCGCCGCGTACAGCGAGTAGTAGCCGCCGTAGGACAAGCCAATCATCGCGACGCGCTTGGGGTCAATCTCCGGGCGCTTGAGCAGTTCGTCCAGGGCCAGGGAGATTTTATAGACTTCAACGGCGGCGAGGCTGGTTCCGGCGGCACGAAGCTTGACGTCCAGATCCTTGCGCACGGTTGCCGGGATGAGGGTGCCGTTGTCACGATCGCGGAAGGGATGCATGACGGTGTGCGGCGCGTAGACGACGTAGCCCCGCTCGACGGCGCCGCGCACTTGATCGTGATAGTTGGTGCCGCCGTTGTAGGTGGCCATCTCGGGCGTGCCGCCGCCGCCGTGCTGGGAGATCACCAGAGGTGCGCGCTTGGCGGCGGGTTTCTTCGGCACAATGTAGAGGCCGTAAGCCTCCATGCCGTCGGCAACCGTTAGGTAGCTCCGGTAGTAGGTGGCGACGCTGTCCTCGCCGGTCTTCTCCAGCCGCAGAACGCCTTGTGCCTTCATCATCGGCGGCGGGTAACCCATGCGGTTCTTCAGAAGGCGGCGCAGGGCCTCAGGGTCGGCCTGCGCGCGGTTGGAGAAGGCGTCCATCTGCTGCCAAAGCTTGTCGCGAATGGGTTGGCTGGCCTTGGGGACCTCTTCGTAGAGTTGCTGCGAAAACAGGAACGCCAGGAGGACACGCGATACGATCATGAAGACCACTGTATATGACGGAATCCCCCCTTGTTGTAAGCTTCGACGCGGGCACCACTTCGGTGAAGACGCTGGTGTTTGACGGGCAGGCCCGCCCGGTAATCACGACCGCCTCGATTGGCTATGAGCTGCACACCGGCTCGGACGGTGGGGTCGAGATTGCGGTCGGCGATCTGTTTGCCGCGACGCTGCAAAGTCTCGATCAGGCGCACAAGGCGTTGTCGCAATTGGGGCGCAAACCGAGCGCGATGGCAATGTGTACGTTTTGGCATTCGTTTCTCGGCGTGGACGCGACGGGCAAGCCCTCGACTCCGATCTTGCATCTGCTAGACACGCGCAGCCAACCGAACGCCGAAAAGTTGAAGCGTGACCTTGATCAGACCGCGTTTCATTCCCGCGTGGGCACCGTGTTTCATCCCAGTTATTGGCCCGCCAAGATGCTGTGGCTGCGAGAGCAACGGGCGGCCATGTTTGAAGCCTCGGCGCATTGGATGAGCTTTGGGGAGTATCTGTTTGCCGAGTTCTTCGGGGCGGCGCACGCGGCAACCTCGATGCTATCGGCAACGGGACTTTGGAACTCGAACACGCAGAGCTATGACGCGGAGTTGCTGGCTTACCTGGGGCTGCGACCGGAGCAGTTGGCGGACCTGTCGCGGCTGGATCAGCCGGCCAGTGGTTTGAAGGCGGAGTATGCGGCCCGGTGGCCCCTTTTTGCGGAGATTCCATGGTTTCCAGCGATCGGGGACGGAGCCGCGAACAACATCGGTTGCGGTTGCGATCTGCCGAGCGAGTTTGCGTTGATGGTGGGAACGACGGGGGCGATGCGGGCCGTGTTTGAAAGGCCGCATGTCGACATCCCGGAGGGTCTGTGGTGCTACCGGCTGGACCCAAAGCGCTTTGTGCTTGGCGGCGCGCTATCCAACGGCGGCAAGGTGTTTGAGTGGGTGATGGAGCGCTTTCAGATGCCCGTCGATTGGGAGCAGCAGCTTGCGCAGGCGGTGCCGGGGGCGCATGGGCTGACGGTGTTGCCGCTTTTTGCCGGAGAGCGCAGCACCAAGTGGCGGGCGGACGCGCGCGGGGCGATCACCGGTTTGAATCTGAACACGACGCCGGTGGAGATCCTGGCTGCCTCGCTGGAATCTGTCGCGCTGCGCTTTCGCTTGCTCTACGACATCTTGGCGGAGCGGCTGGGCGCGCCGGAGCGGGTGATCGCCACAGGCGAGGCGTTGCGTAAGTCGACGGTGTGGACGCAGATGATGGCCGACGCGCTGGGCCGTCCTGTCGTGGCAAGCCTTGAGAAAGAGACCTCGGCGCGGGGGGCGGCGATGCTGGTGCTGGAGCGGATTGGGGCCGTCAAGGATTTGCGCGAGATTCCGTCGGCGACTGGGGACACCTACTTGCCGCGGCCGGAGTTTGCCGACACCTATACGCGGCTGCTGGAGCGGCAGAAGACGCTCTACGGGCAACTGTTTGAGGGAAAATAGAGTTTATGTCGCTTGCCCTAAGCCCGGAGCTGCTTGAGAGAGCCGCCAAGATTGAATTGCTGTTGATGGATGTCGATGGCGTGCTGACCGACGGTCGACTTTACAACATCCCGTTCCCGGATGGATCGATCCTCGAGACGAAGGGATTTGACTCCCAAGACGGGATCGCCTTGCAGTGGATCAACAGCTACGGCATCGCGGCCGGGGTGATCAGCGGGCGCGTCTCTCCGGCCACCACCGAGCGGGCGCGGCAGGCCAAGATGAAGTACGTCTACCAGGGGCACACCGAGAAGATCCCGATTCTGGACGAGATCATGGCGGACGCCAAGCTCGACCCATCGCGGGTGGCCTACATCGGCGACGACTTCACCGACGTTGTGATCTTCCGCCGTGTGGGCTTGAGCTTTGCGACGGCCAACGCTCGCGAAGAAGTGAAGCGCTGTGCGGACGCGACGACGCTGGCCAAGGGCGGGGACGGTGCGGTGCGAGAGGTTTGCGAGACTCTGCTGAAGGCGCGCGGGGTGTGGCCCGCCATTCTGAAGAAGTACGAAATCGAGGTTTAGCCGACTATGTCCGAGACCAAGCTTGCTCTGTTGGTGCGCGTGGAACCGATACCGGGGGTATTGCACCAGATGACCGGCGTGATTGCCGCTCATCGGGGGAACATCATATCGGTGGCCATCCTGGGTAGCCGGGCCGAGAACGAGGAGCGGACCTTCTTCGAGATCGAGCTGCCGGAGGGCGAGGACCCGGCGCGGGTGCTGGCCGAGCTTGAGGCGTTGCCGGTGGATCGCGGGGTTGAGCAGGTGCGCAGCATGGACAAGATCTACGGCAAGCGGATCATCATCATGGGCGGCGGGGCGCAGGTGGCGCAAGTGGCGATCGGGGCCATATCGGAAGCGGACCGGCACAATCTGCGGGGCGAGCACATCTCGGTGGATACGATTCCGCTGGTGGGCGAGCAGCAGTTGGCCGACGCCGTAAGGGCGGTGGCACGACTGCCGCGGGCAAAGGCGCTGGTGCTGGCGGGATCGCTCATGGGCGGAGAGATTGAGATCGCCGTGCGCGAGGTGCGCGAACAGGGCTTGCTGGTGGTGAGCCTGAACATGGCCGGGAGCGTGCCGGACGCGGCCGATCTCGTGGTTTCAGACCCGGTGCAGGCGGGCGTGATGACGGTGATGGCGGTGGCGGATACGGCGAAATTCAACATCGCGCGACTGAAGCAACGGGTGTTTTAGGCCGATACTCCGATTTGAGCAATATTGACGACGCGTATTCGATTTTGGAGATCCGCCCCATGTGCACGCTGGAGGAGGCCCGGGAGGCGTACCTGGATCTGGTCAAGATCTGGCACCCGGACCGGCACCAGAACGAGCCGGAGCGGCTGCGGCGCAAGGCGGAAGACAAGCTCAAGGAGATCACCGCCGCCTATGAACGACTGAGGCGGGAGGGCGAGTTTGCCGAGGACGTGGCGTTGATCGCGATGGACTTTGGCGAGCTCTGGGGCTTTATCGACGAGCGGGGGAAGACGGCGATCCATCCTGAGTTTGCGCAGGCGCGGGCGTTTGTGCGGGGCCTGGCGGCGGTACAGATGGTGGAGAAGTGGGGCTACATCGACAAGAATGGGCATTGGCGGATCAATCCGCTGTACGAGGATTGCGCGGACTTCTCAGAGGGGCTGGCGGCGGTGCGCTGGTATGGGCGCTGGGGCTATGTCGATTCTCAGGGAAGCTTTGCGATCCCTCCGCGCTATCAGGAGGCGCGGAACTTTTTGGACGGCTGGGCGGAGGTGCGGCTGGGGGCACGCTGGGGTAAGGTGAACCGGACAGGCGAGCTGGTGTTTGACCCGACGCGAAGCGGGAGCCGGATCGGCTAGCTGCTGTAATAGCCAGCTACTGGAGGCTGCTGGTGCCCTGGGTGCGGAACTCGTACTGCTGGATCTCAAGGGCGGCCCGACCGTCTTCTGAGCGCACGACACGACCGCGAGCGACGAGCTTGAGGGGGGTCTTGTTGTTGAGCTGGGCGGGCCAACTGATGGCGACTTCGACGCGTTTGCCAGGGATCAGGAGGTGTTCTGCGGTGAACAAGACGCCGGAGCTACTCATATTAATGGTCTTGCCTGCGCCGGTCTCGTCGTTGCTGCGCTTGGACAGAACCTTGTAGCGGACCTCGCGCTCGATCGGGAAGCGATCGGAGCCTCGACGGTCGGCGGAATCCTTAATTCCTTTGGTGGTGCTTTGCATGCCGAACATAATTACTCTCTCCTGACAGAACTAGAATGCTTCACAGACATCGGGTTCCCAATAAGAAGCTAGGCTCAATCTACTGAGTACGAAGGTACTATCGTGTCCATGGAAGTCCAGTTCTGCAAAGGACTTGCCGCTTGTTCTACACTGCTAGCTAATGTCATTCTTTCAAACTCCGCTGCGCTGCGTTTTCGCCGCGTCTTTGCTTTTGAGCCCGATGCTGGTCCAGGCCGAGAAGAAGGCCAATGTGCCGAAGAAGGCTATTGTGCCGAAGGGGCTCAACCCGGCCGGGCCGTACTCACCGGGCATCGTTTCTGGTAATACGATGTATGTGGCCGGTCAGATTGGAAGAGATGCGAGCGGCGGCACTCCCGAAGTCTTTGAGGACGAGGTGAAGGCTTGCATTGCGGCGATCCAACTGATTCTCAAGGAGGCCGGGCTGACCCTTGCCGATGCTGTGGCCGTTCAGGTCTACCTGACCGATATGGATCTTTTCGACGGTATGAACAAAATCTATATGGTTTCGTTTCCGGAACCTCGTCCGGCGCGGACCACGGTTGGGGTGTCGCGGCTGGTAGGCAAGGCGCGGATTGAGATCACCGTGACGGCGGACGCGAGCAAGGCTAAGCAGTAGCTTCGCGCTTCTTCTTCCACTCTTCGAGGCGCTCGCGGATCTTTGACTCGACGCCTCGGTTGGTGGGTTGGTAGAACTCAGAGCCTTCGAGGCCCGGGGGCAGGCACTTCATGGCGACGACGGCGTCCGCACTTTGGTGGGCGTGCTGGTAGCCGGTGGAGTAGCCAAGGTCTTTCATCAGACGGGTTGGCGCGTTGCGGAGCTGGAGGGGGACGGGTTCGGCCAGACGCTCTCGGGCGGCGGTTTGGGCGGCTTTGAGGGCTTGGTAGGCGGCGTCACTCTTAGGGGCGACGGCGAGGTAGATGGTGATTTGGGCGAGGGCCTGGTCGCCCTCGGGTTCTCCCAGGAAGTGGACGGTCTGTTGGCAGGCGATGGCTTGCTCGACGGCGCGGGGGTCTGCGAGGCCGATGTCCTCAATGGCCATGCGGACGAGGCGGCGGGCGAGGTACATGCGGTCTTCGCCCGATTCCATCATGCGGGCCAGCCAATATAGGGCGGCGTCGGGGTCACTCGAACGGACGCTCTTATGCAGGGCGCTGACGAGGTTGTAGTGCTCTTCGCCTGACTTGTCGTATAGCAACATGCGACGCTCGAGGACGCCTTCCAGACTCTCGCGGGTGACTTGACCGTCGACGGCGACGGAGGCGGCGAGCTCGACCAGGTTGAGGGCGTTGCGGGCGTCGCCGTTGACGAATTGGGCGATCATGTCAACGACGTCGGGGGCGGCGTTGACCTGCATCTCAGCGAGGCCGCGGAGGACGAGCTGGGTAAGCTCTTCGACCTCGAGACCGCGGAGGGTGAAGACCTTGGCGCGGCTGAGGAGGGCGCCGTTGACCTCAAAGCTGGGGTTCTCTGTGGTGGCGCCGATGAGGACGATGTCGCCGCGCTCGACATAGGGCAGGAAGGCGTCCTGCTGGGCCTTGTTGAAGCGATGGATCTCATCGACAAAGACAACGGTGCGGCGACCGTAGCGGAGGTTTTTTTCAGCGTCGGCCATAACGGTCTTGATCTCTTTGATGCCGCTGAGGACGGCGCTGAAGGGGATGAAATCGGCCTTGGACTCCTTGGCGAGAAGGCGGGCGATGGTGGTTTTGCCGACGCCGGGAGGCCCCCAGAGGATCATGCTCTTGAGGCGGTCTTTATCGACCATGGTGCGGATGGGGCGGCCGGGGCCGAGAAGGTGGATTTGGCCGACGACGTCTTCGAGGCGCTCTGGGCGGAGGCGCTCGGCGAGGGGCCGGGAGCCGCGGCCGAGGTCGGCGCTGGGGTCCTGGGCGGCTTGTTGGTCGTCGAACAGACTGCTCATGGCTTAGGCACCGCGCTGGCGGGAGACCTCGTATAGAAGAACCGCTGCGGCGACGCCAGCGTTGAGGCTTTCGACGCCCTGGGTGGGGATGCGGACGCCTTTGGAGATCTTGCGCAGGGGGGGGCTGACGCCGTGACCCTCACTGCCGACGATGATGGCGCAGGGGCCGCGCCAGTCCAGGGTCTGGGCCGCAGCGGCGGCGTCGCCGGCGGAGGCGAAGGCGGGGGCTTTGATGTCGTCGGGAGTTCCGCGCAGGGTGGGGATGCGGAAGAGGCTGCCGGCGGAGGCGCGGACGACCTTGGGGTTGGCGAGGTCGACGGTGCCTTTGAGGGCAAGGACGCCGGTGGCGCCGAAGGCCTCTGCGGCGCGGAGCATGGTGCCGGCGTTACCGGGGTCCTGCACTCCATCGAGAACCAGGACGAGGGCGTTGGCGGCCCAGACGGTGGCGGGGTCCCAGGTGGGGAGGCGGACGAGGGACATGATGCCTTGGGGGGCCTCTGTGCCGGCGAGCTCCTGGAAGAGCCAATCGGGAACTTCTACGAGGCGCTTGGCGACTTTGCTGGCCTTGGACATGGCGGCGGCGGTGGCGACGATGACTTCGACCTCTGCGGAGCGGCCGGCTTCTTCAAGGAGGTGGAAACCCTCGGCGAGGACGAGTCCATCCTCTGTATGGGAGCCACGGGCGATGGCCTTTCGAATGCTTTTGACGAGGGAATTTTGCAAGCTGTTGATTTGCTCTATGTGTGCGGCGGCCATCCCTCCAGTAGACTAAATTCGAGTCCGTTGAAGAAACTAGTTATCCTCGCTGCCCTGGTGTTGTTTCTCCTGTGGGTCTATCAAGTGGCTGGCCTGACGATGGCCGTGCGTGATCAGGCGTCGAAGGAAGAGGCGCGCCCATCGGACATGATTGTGGTTTTGGGGGCGGCGGAATATAAGGGCAAGCCGTCGCCGGTGTTTCGGAGCCGGTTGGATCACGCCTACGATTTGTATCGAAACAAGATGGCACCGATGATTTTGACGACGGGCGGGAGCGGTGGGGAGAGGGTGCATACGGAGGCCGAGGTGGGGCGGCAGTATTTGGCGAACCGGGGGATTCCGGTGGAGAAGATTTACATTGAGAGCGAGGGGTCGACGACGGCGCAATCGACGGCGGCGAGCGCGGAGATTTTGAAGCGGATGGGATTGAAGAGCTGCATTTTGGTTAGCGACGGGTATCATTTGTTTCGGGCGAAGAAGATGATGGAGTCGTATGGGCTGGACTGTGTGGGCTCGCCGCGGGTGTCCAAGGAGGTTGGGTATTTGCAGGCGGGATGGTTGTATTTGCGGCAGGCGGTGGGGTACTCGTTGTTCAACATGGGGCTGAAGGTTTAGCTAAGCTTTGGAGTAGCATGACGGACCCTATTGTTCACACTTGGAAGTCGATTCCGCTGGAGGAAGTGACGCCGCTGTTTTACCGCAAGGTGGTGCATACGGCGCAGATGACGATTGCCGTATTGAGTTTGAAGGCGGGCGCGAAGGTGGCGCTGCACCGGCACGCGAATGAGCAGGTGTCGATGGTGGAATCGGGCAGGATTGTGTTCTTTTTTGGGGAGAAGCGGGTGGAGTTGGGGCCTGGGGAGACGTTGGAGATTCCGTCGAATGTGCCGCATTCGGCCGAGGTGGTGGAGGACTGCGAGGTGACGGACTTGTTTACGCCGAGGCGGGAGGATTGGCTGAGCGGGGACGACGCTTACTTGCGGAAGTAGGCGGGTCCCCGCTGTTGCTGGCCGACACTGCGGGCGTACTTAGCTTTGCGTGGCTGCTGATTGTCAAAGAACTTTGGGGCTATGTGGCCGCCGGGTGGGACTCCGCTCGGGAAATTGGGTTCGTTTCAAGAATTTATTTGGTCTTTGGCCTCCTGGGGGATGTGGAGACCGTGGCGCTCGACGGCTTCGATGATGGCGCGGTTGA
>JANXUM010000272.1 GCA_025356215.1 Bryobacter sp.
CCGGTGCCCCCGCCGGCAAACCAACCAACAAAGCAAACCCAATTCTCCCCGCGCCCCCGCCAACCGCCGATCTCACCCTGCGCATGCCCGCCCCCATCGACGTCCCCGCCGATGGCCCCGACCAATTCGTCTGCTCGGTCATCCCCATCTCGATCGATAACGACAAGTGGGTATCCCGCGTCGAGTTCCACCCCGGCAACCCCAAAATCGTCCACCACTCCCTGTTCTTCTTGGTCGACGAGAAAACCGCCACCGGAAAGGCCGGTGCCAAGGGCTCCTACCCCTGCTTCGGCGGAGTTGGCGCGCTCCCCAGAGGTGCTCTCGGCGGTTGGGCACCCGGTGCCTTTTCACGCGAACTCCCCTCCGGTACCGCGCGCAAGCTGAAGAAAGGTCTCGCCCTGGTCATGCAGCAGCACTATCATCCCAGCGGCAAACCCGAAAGCGACCAAAGCGAGCTCCGCGTCTTCTATTCGAAGTCCCCTGTCGAGCGCACCGTCACCGGTCTCGCCGTTCGCACCCGGGACATCCACATCAAAGCTGGCGACCCCGACCACCGCGTCCACGCGACGCTCGAACTCCCCGTCGCCCTCAGCCTCATCGGCGTAACCCCCCACATGCACTACATCGGCAAGCGCATGAAAGTTACGGCCATCTTGCCGGACGCAACCAGAGTCCCTCTGATCTCCATCGCCGATTGGGACTTCAACTGGCAAGGCCAATACCGCTACGCCGAGCCCATCCAACTACCCGCCGGCACCCGCCTTGAAATGGAAGCCAGTTTCGATAACTCCGCAGCCAACCCCCACAACCCCAGCAGCCCGCCCAAGGCTGTCGTCTGGGGCGAACAGACCACCAACGAGATGGCCCTCTGCTTCTTCGAGTACACCAGCGCCGACCCCAACGCCCAAGGCCGCGTGCTGCTCTCGATGGCCAGGCAATGGGTCGCTGATTTCTTCTAACTCCCTACTCGACAATCGCCTGCATCACCGCGTTCTCAAAGTCGCGGTCAATCTGCCGGTTTGGGTTGTCGGTCTGAATCAGCATGATCCCGACCACCTTCTCCACCGGGTCGATCCAAAAGTGCGTCCCGTACGCGCCGTCCCAGCCGTAACTCCCCTTCGATACGCGCTGCCCCGCCGCCACCGGGTCGCTGGTCACCTGCACGCTCAATCCAAAGCCACGCCCCGGCTGCCGGCCCGGCATCGTGTCCGGTACAAACACAGAAGCCATCAGCTCCACCGTCTTTGGGCTCAGATAACGCTTGCCGTTCAACTTACCCCCTTCGAGTAACATCTCGGCAAACTGTAAATAGTCCTCCGCCGTCGACAGCAAGCCCCCCGCGCCTGAGAAGTAACTCGTGCTCGCCAACCAATTCGGATCGGCTGTCTTCGTCATGGCGCCTTCGCTCCGATGGTAGGCCGTCGCGACCTTCCCCCAGCCTTGCTCCCCAGGATGAAAGGCCGTGTCCTTCATTCCCAGTGGCTCAAACAACCGCGTCTTTAAGAACTGATCGAAGCTTTGTCCCGAGGCCACTTCCACCACTCGCCCCAACGTGTCGAAGCCCGCCAGCGCGCTGTACGTCCATCGAGATCCCGGTTGAAAGTCAAGATTCGTCGCGCCGAATCGCGGCACAACATCGGAAAGCTTCTCGCCGCCCTTGCGCACCTGCTTGACGACTTCGCCCCCACTAGCAAGCCCGCTGCCCAGTCCCGAAACATGCGTCAACAGGTCTTGCACTGTGATCTCCCGCGTCGCCGGAATCGAGTAATAGGCCGGAATCCCGGGCGCCCCGGTCGGCCGCTCCTGCGCAACCGCCACCTTCATGCCTCGCATCTCCGGCACAAACTTCGACACCGGGTCGTTCAATCGGATCTTTCCCTCTTCCATTAACATCAGTACCGCCACCGCCGCCACCGGCTTGGACATCGACCAGATCCGGAACACCGCGTTCTTCGTCATCGGCTTCTTGCTCTCAAGATCGAATATGCCATGCGCCTCAACATGCGCCACCTTGCCTTTGCGCGCCACGAGGGTTACCGCGCCCGCGATTTGATTGGCGTCCATCTGCCTTTGCATGGTCTCGTGGATGCGCATCAGCCGCTCGCGCCCCATGCCCACATCTTCTGGCTTAGCTTCCGGCACCGCCGCCCGCACAGGCAGCGTCGAGATCATCAATAAGGCAATCAGGCTCTTGGTTTTCATTGCGATTCGCCTGCCAGTCTATCGCAGCCTCGGCTCTCCTCAGGTCAATCCCCCGGTCGGTTTCCGATATTTTGCCTTGGGTCCCGCCCCCGGTCCTTAAGGGATATCAGGTACTTTCCCTAAGTACTCTTACTGATCCCAATCCAATCCCCCGCCAAATACACTAATGCTTACTCGTCGAGACCTGTCTACTTGCAGCACCCATGAATGCCACCACCGCGCAACCCGCGTTGATTAGTGACGCCGTCCAAGCTGTCCGCCTTGGACAACGGATGCTGGCGCGCGAAATCTTGGCTGGTATCATCGATCTCGAACCCAGGAACGAGCACGCCTTTACTTGGCTGGCGGCAATCGCCGAAACTCGCGAAGAGGCCATCCAACTCCTCGAGCGTGTCCTCGAGATCAACCCCCACAACTCGCTTGTCTCCAATACCTTAGGCATTCAGCGCCTCAACCGCCATCCCAGGCCCTCGCCTGTCGAAACCGCGCCCGCATCCCCGCAATCCTTTTCTTCCACTTGTCCGGTTTGCCGTACCCGGCTGACCGCTCCCTCGCCCACTTGTCCCCACTGCGGTGCCGCCTGCACTTTGCGTGACTTGCCCGCCGTGCTTGCCAACGGCGGTGCCAACGAGCGCCGGATCGAAGAAGCCGTTGCTCTTTGGCTGAACCAACTCGATAACAGTCCGCCCTTCGAGGCCCTACTCGGTGTCGGAATTGGATACCTCAGCATCAACCGTTCCGGCGACGCCTTGCCCTTCCTGCTCCGTGCTCTGAAGCTGCATGGTTTCGATTCCGTGCTTCGCGAGCTGTGCGAGAGTCTCGCCGAGCGGCCGCTAATCCTCGCCGTCGACGATTCGCCCACTGTACGCCGTCTCGTCTCAATCACTCTCGAGCGCCAGGGCCATCGTGTGCGCACTGCCGTCCATGGCCTCGACGGCCTCGCCAAGTTCCGGGAAGAGACTCCCGACCTTGTCCTTCTCGATCTCACCATGCCCGAGATGGATGGCTACGAATTGTGTAAGGCCCTCCGCCGCAGCCCTGGCGGTAAGCACCTGCCAATTCTCATGCTGTCCGGCAATGACGGCGTTTTCGACAAAGTCCGCGGAAAGATGGCCGGCACAACCGACTATCTATCCAAGCCCTTCCAACGCGAAGCGCTGCTCGAAGCCCTGACCAAGTATTTACAGCCCGCTCTGTTGAATGGACGCCATTCACCCGAAAGGCAAGAAAGAGTGTCACATGCCCAAGTCAATCCTCATCGTTGAAGACAGCCCCATGGAGATGAAGCTCCTGCTCGGCCTGCTTGAGGACAAAGGCTACCGGCTCTTCAGCGCCACCGACGGCGATGAGGCTGTCGCCGCCGCCCAGCGCCACCATCCCGACCTGATCCTTCTCGACGTTGTCCTGCCCAAGAAGAATGGCTTCCAGGTCTGCCGTCAACTGAAAAGCTCACCCGATACCGCCGCCTCAAAGATCGTCATGGTCTCCAGTAAGTCGCTTGAGATGGATCGTTACTGGGGTCTCAAGCAGGGTGCCGACGACTATCTCGTCAAGCCCTTCAATCCAGCTACCGTTCTGGCCGCTATCGAGAAGGCAATCTAGATGTTCAATGAACAAGCCTCGGCGCTCGACTTAGTAAGTATGGTGCACGCCATCGACGAGCAACTGGCCGCCGTCGGCCAGATTCCGTTGATCCCCAAGACTGCCCGCGCTTTGCCTTCGCAGCGCTTCATCCACTTTGTCGTGGCTGGCGATTCCTTCGCCGTCCCCATCGCCCTCGTGATTGAGACCGGACATCTCTCTCCAGTCACGCCATTGCCCGACGTCAACCCCGCCCTTCGCGGCGTCATCAACTTTCGCGGGGATGTCCTGCCGTTGTTCGGCCTCCGCAGGTTACTTGGCTATCCGGATGCCGAAGATAGCGGCGGCGAGCGCATGTTAATTGTCAAGACTGCCAACTCCCAAGGCCTCTGCGCCTTGGCGGTTGACAAGATCTCCGGCTTGCTCTCACTCGCCGCCGAAGACCTCAGCCCCGCAAACAGCGGGTTTAGCAGCGGTTTCTGGGATCGCCTGGGCAGCCGCATCCGGCTGCTCGAGTTAGAGCGTCTATTCCACCACCTATCCACTGAATCCCACTTAGTAGAGGCACTCCCATGTTCGAAAAACTGAATAACTTAAAGATCTGGCAAAAATTGTTGCTGGTCTCCGGACTGCTGACGCTGCCCATCTTCGCGCTGCTCTTCTTCTTTGTTCAGGCTCGCGACCGGCAGGTTACCCACACCCGCCAGGAACTCGAAGGGCTCGAATATATCGCCGTCTTGCGCCCTGTCCTCGAACATGTCACCCAGCACCGCGACACCGCCCTGGCCGTCCTCTATGGCGACGAACTCCAGCGCGATCGTCTGGACGCGCTCCGCAAGAAGCTCGACGTCGACTTCACGTCCGTCGAGAGCGTCGATGAACGCCTGGGCAAGAACCTCAAGATCAGTGGCAACTGGCAGTCCTTCAAGGCCGCTTGGCGCCAACTCCAGCCCCAGGCAACCACTCTGGCCGCCAAGGACTCTTTCACCCGTCACACCGCCCTCGTCAATCAGACTCTTGAGTTGATCAAGCTCGCCGGAGAGGCTTCCGGCCTCCGCACAGACCAGGAGCTCGATACCTACTATCTTGCCGACACGATCATCGCCCAGGCCCCGCTCATCACCGAACACCTCAGCCAGTTACGCAGCTTTGGCGTCAACCTCGCCGCCCGTGGAAAGGCTAGCCCTGAGGAGGCCGCGCAGACTCTCTTCCTGATGACCTTGATCTCCAACTTGAACGAGACCGTCCAGCGCGATATGGCCTCCGCCCTGAAGACCGGCACCCTCGACGCCCCCGTCAAGACCAGTGAAGGCGCCAAGGCAACCTTGAGCGAACGGGCGAAGAACGCCACCAGTGCCGCCGACAAATTCCGCAAGACCGCCGAACGGGAACTGATCGCCAAGGCCGACTCGATCGTCCTTGAGCCGCGCGCCTTCGCCGACCTCGGCACTGTCGCGGTCGAAGAGTACTTCGCCCTTCTTGACGACTCCATCGTTCGAATGCGCACCCAGCTCAGCCGCCGCGTCGGCGACCTCAACGACGAAAAGTACGGCCAACTTTTCCTCGCGCTGATCATTCTCGCGCTCACCGGCTTCATCGCCTTCTCGGTCAACCTTGGCATCACCCGTCAGCTCCGCTCGATCTTGAAGACCTTCGAGTCGATCAGCACCGGCGACTACGCGGCGCGGGCCGATGTCTTCTACAAGGACGAACTTGGCCAGACCGCGGCCAAGCTCAACTCGACCCTCGACAACACCGTCGTCCTGATCCAATCGCGCGAGGAGCGCGACAACATTCAGACCAGCATCATGAAGCTGCTCGATGAAGTCTCGGGCGTCGCGGCGGGCGACCTGCGCAAGGAAGCCGAAGTCACCTCCGATATCACCGGCGCCATCGCCGACTCCTTCAACTACATGATTGGCGAGTTGCGCGGCCTCATCAGCTCCGTCCAGACCACCTCGCAAGCCGTCGACCGCTCGGCCCGCCAGATGCAGTCCAGCGCTCAGTCTCTCGCCGAAGGCTCCGGCCAGCAGTCGACACAGATCGCCGAAGCCTCGCGCACCATCGAGCAGATCAACGAGTCGATCCGCCAGGTGGCCACCGCCGCCGGC
>JANXUM010000295.1 GCA_025356215.1 Bryobacter sp.
GAAACCCTTCACCGCTGCCTCTATATCCTGCCGGTAGAAGTTCCATGCGGCGAGTTGGTAAGCACGATCCTGAGTCAGCCATTTGGGGCTCCCCACGCTAAGCGCCGGCCAACCCGCACCCTCACCGAACACCGTCCGTTGCCCTGCCAGCCAATTCTGCAAATAGGGCGACTTGGCACCCACCCGCTTCATCCGGTCGCGTAGCGTAAAGGTCGCCACTCGGTAGGCGTCCTCGGCTCGGAAGTATACATAGCCCTCTTTCCCTTCCTCCTTGTCTTTTCGGAACTGTTCGGCCTCCGCCGCTTTTCCGTCAAGTCGCCCTGCCTCCCGGCTCCATACCTCCACCCAATCCACGCTCGTCCGGTCCCACGGATTGCTCCGCTCGCGATCCTTCCAATACGAAAGCAACTGAGCCCGCTCACCCCCGCTTAACCCGATTCCCTCAAAGTAGCGATAGGCGCTGATCAGGTAGGATCTTGCGAAACTGGGCAACACCAATCCCAGCTTCCCCTCGGCATAACGCGCTCTCGGTATATCGGGATGTCGTCCAAAGCTCACCACCGTAACTTGCATCGGGTACGGACAAGCCCACAGATAGACCCCAAGTAATCCGGCTAACGTGAATGTCGATGGAATGAAGCGGCTGACCATGGCGCGGTGCTAAATAGATATCGTCGCTTGGATGACAAACGGGGCGCAAGCTTCTCATCAATTGAGTAGCCTAAACTCCCCCGGCAAGCCGCACTTACAAGTCCACCCTTCTCCTCCAATCGCCTCACCACGCCTCGCCCGGCCGGTCCCATTCCGAATAGCATCGGTACAAACTCATCCACGGGAAAATCGCTGAACCAAGCTTCATCGCACCAGCCAGCCAACACGGTCATTGACAAGAACAACTTACCGCCATGCGTCTTCCTCAAATCCCCCAGCAAGCGGCCGTACATCGGTCGCAGTGCCCGCGGCGCATCGAAATCGATTTGCAATGCCGTGCCACCGCCATCTCGGATTAAGCGCTCGCAAATCTGGATCAACCCCGTGGCGTCAGGTGGCCCCTCCCCGCCCTCTATGCGCAATACTGGCATCCGGTACAAGCCTTGAGGCATCGCCAACGCCGCCGTTCGATATCGTGCGCGAACCCCGCGTCGATCGAGAAACGCTGTCGCCGCCAAGTACGCCACCCCCACATCCTTGCGTCCAGCCAGGAACCCCAAGTCCACGGGCTGCTCCCAGGCCCAAAGCATCAACGGCGGAGGCTCCGCCGCTAAAGCCAGTGAGCAAGCAATCACCGCGCAGACGCCCCTATTCAACCAAGACATAAGCTCGTACCGGAAACATCGCCCCGCCCACCCAGGCAATCGGCGCGGCGTGCAAGTAACCACCCTCCCCCAGCAGCGCCTCACAAGCCTCGGCCGGCAAGAGCGGATTCTGCGAAAGATACTCCGGCTGTCGCCAATGCCTTGACCATCCGGTCTTTACAACTGCGGCCTTCTCCGCCAGCCTCAATCCGCGAAACGCCGCCGGCCCCACCGCCCGTCCCCCCCGAAACCGATGCACCGGCGCGTCCACATTTTTCCCGGTGTTCCCGCAGCAATGCAGCGAAGCGAAGTAGAACTCCGACAGTCCGCCAAACCGCGCATGGCCCGCCTCATCGTCAAGCACCAGCTCGACTGTGGGCGCCGGCAACCCCGGATAAGTCATCATCCCCGCCTCGATCTGCTGGCACCCTTCCCCAATCCGCATCCTCCCAGCTTCGCATTCCCAAACCAGCACTACTAGGACTCCGCCCGTGCGCCGCGCGAGCTTGTGACATCCTAGAACGATGGTGCCGGAAGCGGGCTCGAACTTCCGGCGTGCCAATCAACATCGCGATGCTAAAGTCACTCCGCCTAAAGAATTTCACAGTCTTCCAGGACGCAAACCTTACCTTTGCCAAGAACCTGAATGTGTTCGTAGGTGAAAACGGCACCGGCAAGACGCATATCCTGAAATCGGTCTACTCGGCCATTGCCGTATTAGCGGACGCCCACAAGAGACCCGCCGACGCCACTCGCGGCGGACCCGGCAACCGATCGCTCGCCAAATCTCATTTGCAGACCGCTCTCGCCGAGAAGCTCATCGGGGTCTTTCGACCGGACGCGCTTGGACGATTGGTCCGTCGCGCGAAAGGTCGTCTAAAATCTGACTTGGCTTTCCGCTTTGACGCCGACGCAACCAGCCTGGACTTTAGTTTTTCTAGACAAGCCACTCGCGATGTAAAGCTTTCCAGGATGCCGTCCGCGTACATCCTCGAAAGGCCTATCTATCTCCCTACTCGGGAGTTGCTCTCCGTTTATCCCGGCTTCGTCTCCCTCTATGAAACGACCCACCTCCCGTTTGAGGAAACTTGGCGTGACACCTGCCTCCTTCTGGGTGCGCCATTGGCGCGGGGAGTGAGAGAAGCACGAATCAACGAACTTCTAAAGCCGCTTGAAGTTGCCATGGGGGGCAAGATCGAACTGGATCGCTCCGGCGGCTTTTATTTAAACCTGGAAGTTGGCGGAAGGCTGGAGATTCATCTGGTCGCCGAAGGTTTGCGCAAGCTTGCCACTGTGGCGCGCCTGATCGCTACCGGTTCTCTCCTCGACAAAGGTTATCTGTTCTGGGATGAGCCGGAGTCGAATCTCAATCCCCGAATCATCAAGGCCGTCGCAAAGACAATCCTGCAAATCGCGGCAAAAGGAATCCAGGTATTCATCGCCACTCATAGCCTGTTCCTCCTTCGCGAACTACACATCCTGCAACGCACGAGTTTCGCGGATGCCAAAGTCCAATACTTTGGCCTCCACCTTGAAGATGACGGCTCCCGCGTGGCAATCAAACAGGGGCCGACAATAGACGACATCGGTGACATAACCGCCCTTGATGAGGACTTGGAGCAGAGTGACCGCTACATGGATGTCGAGTTGGCGGCCGGCAAGCCGCCTGTGGCATAGACAAACGCATGCCCACCCTACTTGTGGACAACCTTCGTTTTGTCTTTGTGACCAACTGGGCCGCTCAAAAGTACGATGAATGGACCTACTACCGACAGGCCCTTTCCGCGCGGCCACTGAAGGCCGTGGACGTCGTTGCTATGAAAATACAACAGGCACCCGGAATCGTATGGCTCGTTGAGGCAAAGGACTTCCGAGTCGTCACCGAGCCGCCAGAACCCTCAAATCTGAAAGGTTTAGCGGACACCGTCGCTGCGAAAGTACGCGATACTCTAGCAGGTTTGAACGAGGCCGCTCTTTATGCTGTTGGGGAAGAACGGGTACATGCCGCGCGGGCTGTGGGTGCGCAGCAAAATCGAGTTGTCCTTCATCTCGAACCCTATGTTGGGGTGACATCTAAGCTCTTTCCACAAAAATTTGAGGCTGGGGTTCTGCAGAAGTTGAAACAAGCCGTCCGCAATGTCGATAAAAATCCGTTGGTCTTGAAAATCGCGAACACACCCACCGCTGGCCTTCCCTGGTCTGTTACTTGACGGTCGCGCATTCACAGCCCTCGAAAATATTTTCAGGGCCGCCCCCATTGGCCCGCAGGCCCTCCAATCCCAAAACGCCGCTCCGGATACCGGACAATATTCACGGAGGGCAGCCGCACCGCCGTCCCAGTTCTTCGGCAACAGAATCCGCTCCATTCCACCTACGCCACACGTGTGTCCCGGCGGTGAGCCGAAATCTTTCGCACTCTCACCGCCGGGGAAACACGAAATTGCGAAACGAGAGTAAGAGGCGCAACATGATTAGAATCAACAGGTTGGCGGAGGGCTCCTAGCGCAACTAAGGCCGTACAATTTCTATGTCTCTTTTTGTTGCCGGTTCGCGCTTGTACGATAGGTGCGAAATGTGATCTGCTTCTTACTTGCCTGCGGGGCTGTCGCCCGTGCCACGAATCTGACTTACTCCGGTACCGCCGTTAGCCCTTCCTTAGTCACTACCTACACTCACTTGGTAAATCAATGCAACGGTCCCAATAACTTTGTCCAATACAACTGCATTGAAAGCGTCTCCCCAACATCCGGTTCCCCCCTTTCCCTGAACCTCCCAAGCGTCAATCTCACCCAGATCAGTCCCAACGCAACGTTTCAAAACGCTAGCCTCTACCTCTTTTTGAGTACAGTTTCCAGTTCTGACGTCCAAAATTCCTGGTCCTCCAACGGCAGCGTGAGTGGCTCGACGAATTATCCTCAAGGCAGTTATGTCACCGTCACTCTGACCAGCGTCACTTTCGGCGGAAACACCTATTCCGCGTCTGGAACCTTCGTCAACCTCCTAAGTCTCGGCCTCGGCAACATCCTCCAAAACGGCGGAGCGATCTCGGCGACCGGTAGTGCAAACAATGTCATCTACGCATTCGATGGCTGGACTGGCACTCCAAACTTCACCTTTACTCAAAATCGGACGCTCACCCGCACCAGTAACTACTATCTGTATGTAAGCACTGACTTCACTGAGCCACCAGGTGTTCCCGAGCCATCAACCGCATTGCTCTCGATTCCGATTTTGGCCTACGTATTTCTGCGGCACAGCCGCCGCCACCGCGGGAATCAATGAATTACGAAACGAAGGTAAGACTTCTAACCCGCTTATAATCCACAAGATGGCGAGAATTCGCCCAGCACAACCCGCCGCCGCGCCCCCGTTGCCCCCGGCATGTTCGAGGCAATTCCCAGCTTCGCCGACGCTGCCAGCATCGCAAACGCGATCGCTTCCTTCCCATCCGCCGGGATCCCCACATCTTCGATTGAGTGCACATACGACTTCGGCATCAAGCCCTGCAACTCCGCCATCAGCAACGGATTCCGCGTCCCGCCACCCGACACCAGGCACTCATCCACCGAAAACTCCGGCGTCACAAATCTCTCAATCGACTCGGCGATCGCCGCAGCCGTAAACGCCGTCGCCGTCGCGATCAAATCCACCAGCGGCAACCCCGTCTCTACCATCTTCGCGATGAAGGCGGCACCGTACTGTTCCCGCCCCGCCGTCTTCGGCGGCTGCTTCTTAAAGTAAGGGTCCCGCAGCAGTCGCGCCAGCAAGCTCCGATTCAGCTTGCCCTGCCGCCCCAACTTCGCGTCCTTGTCATACCCAAGCTTTCCCCCGGTCGCCAGGCTAGCCAACTGATCGATCACCATATTGCCGGGCCCGCAATCGAACCCGAACACCTCGTCCACCTCCGCCCCCGCCGGCAGCGCATGGACATTCGCGATCCCGCCGATATTCACCGTCACCCGGTTGATCTCCGGATGAGTCAGAGTAATCCAATCGAAGAACGGCAACAGCGGCGCGCCCTGCCCGCCCGCCGCCATGTCTCTCGCGCGAAAGTTCGTCACCGTCTCCACGCCCAACCGTTCGGCGATCACCGCCCCCTCGCCAATCTGCAACGTACAGCGTGACCCCTCGTGATAGATCGTCTGCCCATGGCAACCAACAAGTTCAATCCCTTGGACGCCACACCCCAATACCGCCGCCGCGTAAGCTTCTCCAAGCTCAAAATTCAGCCTTGCAATCTCTCGCGTATGGCAATCCGCGTCCGACACGGCCAAGATCCGCTTGCGCATCGTTTTTGAGTAAGGAGTGCTGACAAACTTCACCAGCTCAAACTTGGGCCAACTGACATCGACAATTGCGACGTCGATCCCGTCCAGCGAAGTCCCCGACATGATCCCCGCGACACGCATCACTGCAACTCCTTCTGCAACTCCGCCAGTATCTGCAACGCCTCGATCGGACGCAACTCGTCCAGCTTCAGACCCCGGATGCGCGAGGCGATATTGCCCCCCACCGGCTCAAACAATTGGATCTGCATCGGCTCCGGCGCCCGCTCCCCCGGTGGTGTCAGCGGCTGCTTCTCATGCACCGCCAGGATCTGCCGCGCCCGCGTGATCACGGCGTCTGGCAGCGCCGCCAGCCGCGCCACTTCGATGCCGAAGCTCTTGCCCGCCGCCCCAGGTTCCACCTTGCGCAAAAACACGATCTGGTCTCCGGCTTCCTTCACCGCCACATGCAAATTCCGCACCCCGGTGAGCGTCTCCTCCAAACTGGTCAGCTCATGGTAGTGCGTCGCAAAAAGCGTCTTCGCCCCCACCCGCTGGTGTAAGTACTCGACGACAGCCCAAGCCAGCGCCAAGCCGTCGTAAGTCGAAGTCCCCCGCCCAATCTCGTCGAGAACAATTAAGCTCCGCGCCGTTGCCGTATTCAGAATCAGCGCCGTCTCCGTCATCTCCACCATAAAGGTCGACCGCCCCCGCGCCAAGTTGTCCGCCGCGCCAATGCGGGTAAACACCCGGTCCACTAGCGGCAGCAGCGCCTCGTCCGCTGGCACAAAGCTCCCAATTTGCGCCAGGATCGACATCATCGCCGCTTGCCGCAGGTAAGTCGATTTGCCTCCCATGTTCGGACCGGTAATCACCGCGATGAACTTACGATCGTCTAGATACAAATCGTTCGGGATAAACCGGGCCGCGTCGGCTTCCACCAACTTCTCCACCACCGGATGCCGCCCGCCCGCCACCCTAAACTCTCCTGTCGATGAGAACCGCGGCCGGGTATAGCGCTGGTTTACCGCCACCTCAGCCAAGCTCGCCAATACGTCTAATTCGGATAGTGCCGTCGCCGTCTGCCGGATCTCCCGGCCAAAGCCCGCCGTATAGGTCCGCAGCTCCTCAAACAGCCGTCGCTCGATCCCCAGCATCCGTTCCTCGGCCTCAAGGATCTTCACCTCTAGATCCTTCAACTCCGGTGTCGTATAGCGCTCAGCGTTCACCAGCGTCTGCTTGCGGTCGTAGTCGCTCGGCACCAAGTGCATGTTCGCCCGCGAGATCTCGATGTAATATCCGAACACGTTGTTGAAGCGAACCTTGAGGCTCTGTATGTTCGTCCGCTCGCGCTCACGCACCTCAATCTGCGCCACATACTGTTTGCCATTGCGCTGTATGTCCCGCAACTGATCCAGCTCCGGGGCAATCCCGTCTCGGATCACCCCGCCATCGCTTAACACCACTGGCGGCTCGGCACTTATGGCGTCCAGTACCCGACCACGCAACGGGCTCAGATCCACCAACTGCCCGTCCAAACTGCGAAGCAACTCACAACTCAACTCGCTCAAGGGTGCTTGAATCTTCGGCACCTGATCGAGCGACTTGGCCAGTGCCAGCAACTCCCGTGGTCCCGCCGTATTCATCGTCACCTTCGCGAGCAGGCGTTCGATGTCGTTGACGCCCCCGAGCTTCTCGCGGATCGCCGCCCGCCGAATCGTTGCTTCGCAAAGCTCAGTAACCGCGTCCAGCCGCGCGTTGATCTCAGGCTCGATAATCAGTGGCCGCAGCAGCTTCCGCCGCAGCAGTCGCGCCCCCATGCCCGTGACCGTCCAGTCCAACACCGAGATCAGCGTCGAACTCCGCCCCCCGCCCAGGTCTGCCGAGTACAGTGGCTCAACCAACTCGAGGTTGCGCACTGTCACAGGATCCAGCACCATCGCGTCGCCGCGCTCGTAGTAACCCGGTCGGTCCAAATGATCGAGTGCGGCACGCTGGGTGTCGCGCAGATAGTGCAGAATCGCCCCGGCTGCCGACACCGCCAACGGATGCGGCCCCAAGCCCCACCCATCCAGCGACAGCACCCCAAAGTGCTCCTTCAAGATTCTCTCACCGTACTCGTAGTCAAATACCCACGGGTCCAAGGTTGTCTGCAAGCCCGCCAGATTCTGATCCTTCACCGGCAGCAGCACTTCTTTGATGTTCAGCGTTTCAATGAGTGCCCCGACATCCCCCGCCGCCAACATGGTCACCCGGAACTCTCCGGTCGATACATCGACATAGGCCAGCGCCGCCCGGCTCAAGTCCTTCGCATCGCGCGCCACCGCCCCCAGGTAGTTGTTCTCCCGCGCGCTCAGGACGTTGGATTCCGTGGCGGTCCCCGGAGTCACGATCCGCGTGATTTCGCGGTTGACCAACTTCTTGCCCGCGCTGGGTGCCTCCATCTGCTCGCAGATCGCCACCCGATGCCCACGCTGGATCAGCTTGGCGATGTAGCCTTCACTCGAGTGATACGGCACGCCGCACATCGGCGTCCCGTGCCGGGCGGTGAGCGTGATGCTCAGCTCCCGCGCCGCCAGAATCGCGTCGTCGAAGAAGAGTTCGTAGAAGTCCCCAAGCCTAAACAGCAGCAGCGCGTTCGGCACCTGCAGCTTGATCGAATGATATTGCCGCATCAGCGGCGTTACCGGCGCCTCGGACATTAGGCGTAAAGGCCGCGCTGCTTGATCGTGAAAGCCACACGATCGAGGGCGAGCATATATGCGGCCGTCCTGTTGTCCACGTCATGCTTCTCCGCATAATTCACGACATCGCGGAAGCTGGCCGTCATGATCTCCTCCAGACGCGTATTGACCAACTCCTCGCTCCAGAAGTAGCCCTGCCGGTCTTGCACCCACTCGAAGTAAGAAACGGTCACTCCGCCCGCGTTGGCCAGGATGTCCGGGATCACAAAGATCCCTTTCGCCTTCAATGTCGGGTCGGCCAGCGCCGTTGTCGGCCCGTTCGCCCCCTCGCAGATGATCTTCGCTCGGATCTTATGCGCGTTGGCCGAATGGATCACGTTCTCCTTCGCCGCCGGTACCAGCACGTCGCACTCAAGATAGAGTGCCTCGTCCTTGTCAACGTTCTCTCCGCCCTCGAAGTTCACAATCGAGCCCGTCGCCTTGCGATGAGCTCCCAGAGCGTCGATGTCCAAGCCTGCCGGATTGTGCACTGCCCCATCCCACTCAATCAGCGTGACAACCTTCAGTCCCGCCTGCGACATCAACCGTGCCGCCTGCCCGCCCACGTTGCCAAAGCCCTGCACTACAACCCGCGCCTGCTTCGGCTCGATCCCGAACTTCTTCAGCGCCTGCAATGTCACAATGAGGCAGCCCCGCCCTGTCGCCTCCGTCCGCCCCTGCGAACCGCCCAGATCCACCGGCTTGCCCGTCACCACGGCCGTCACGGTATGGCGCTTGTGCATCGAGTAGGTGTCCATGATCCAGGCCATCGTTTGCTGGCTCGTGCCTAGGTCCGGTGCCGGCACATCACTCTCGGGCCCGATGATGTCGATTAACTCGGCTGTATAGCGGCGAGTCAGCCGCTCCAGTTCGCGGTCACTCATGATTGATGGGTCGCAGATCACTCCGCCTTTGCCCCCGCCAAAAGGAATCTTCACCACGGCGCACTTCCACGTCATCCAGCTCGCCAGCGCCCGCACTTCGTCCAGCGTTACGTCCGGCGCATAACGGATGCCGCCCTTGGCCGGGCCCCGCGCGATTGAGTGCTGCACGCGATATCCGGTGAACACCTCAAGTCGGCCGTTGTCCAATTCCACAGGAATATGGATGATCACCTCGCGCGCCGGAGACCGTAAAACCTTGCGCATACCCTCGTTCAAGTTCAATGCCGCGGCAGCTAGATCGAAGCGCGCCTCGGCTGCCTCCAGAGGGTTAAATTCATCGTACGAATGGGGCATGGTAGCTTTTCTGTTTACAGTATGGCAGCAACCCAATTGTTATCCAGCCGCCGCGGCTTTCTACTGAGTGCGATGCCGAGGCCGCTTTCCTTTGCTGGAATTCAGTTCGACCAAATCCGCCGCGGTCGCTCCAAACGCCGCTATCTCCACATCCACGGCAATGAGTCCACAGCCCGCGATGTACTGCGGGAGCATGCCAAATCCCATGCCGGGCGATACTTCTTCGTCGACGGCCAAAAGCGCATGGTGCCGGTCGGCGATCTCGCCATCGACCCCAACCGCATGTTCACCTCCGAGGGTGCCCGCAAGAGCTTAGCCCGCAACAACCGCGACGCCACGCCCGCCCAGATTGACGCCTCCATGGCCTTGCTCGACCGCGATCGTTCCGCCTTTGTCAAAGCTGTCTTGCCGCCCAAGGGCGGCCTGATGGTTGCGATGCACAACAACTCCGCCGGCTACAGCGTCGAGAACGAGATTCCAATCAGCGACAAGGTATCCCTGGCCGACAAAGAGCACCCGCACGAGTTCATGCTCGCCACCAACGAGGCCGATTTCGCCCGTTTGGCACGGGGGAAGTGGAACGTCGTGTTGCAGAAGACAGTACTCCAGGACGACGGAAGCTTCTCTGTGCTGTCCGCCAGCTTAGGTCTACGGTACTGCAATATCGAGGCTGGCACTGGCAACTTCAACAAACAAAAGGAAATGCTCCTTTTCTTGGAGGGAATACTGCCCTAGTGGCTGGTACCGGCGGGCCTTAGTACGGCGGTACATCCATAGGAAACCAAGCGACTTGGTACCAGACCCTGTTTTGGTCTAGAGATCGGCATCGTTTCAGCTTCTAAGCTCAAAACTGTAAACGACATGCGCATCCAATTCAAACTCCTCCTGATGGCCGCCAGCCTGCTCCTGATCTGGACCAAGACGAGCCAAGCCACGCCGATCACAGTCTACGTCCGCGACGCCTTCGGCGGCGTCACTCAGGACAACCTTTCGGGCGGCATCTTTCTTGCCAACCGGGTGGTGAAAGACGCCGACAAGATCAACGGCTACAAGGTGCCCGCCGGAACCTTCTCGCTCGAAATGAGCTTTAACAACCCGAACGGTCCTTATGTCTCGTTCCTCACCTACTGCGCCGACCCGTTTCTGCCGCTCAAGGTTAGCGACCCCGGCACCTCCGGCGGCGCCTTCACCCTAAAGTCTCTATCGGATTTCGGTTACAACGCCAACGTGGTGAGCGCGGTGGACTTACTCTGGGCCAATGCCTACGCGGACTCACTCACCAGCGCGGTTAAGGCTGCCGCCTTCCAGACGCTGATCTGGGAATACGTCGGCGACGTCAACGCCGGCAAGCTGTTCAACCTGGGCGGCGACGCCATCCAGACCAACAACAGCGCGGTTGCAACGCAAGCCGCCATCTGGAAGGGTGCCCTGGCGAACTGGACCGTCAAGTCCAACATCATGATTCTTGATGGCGCCGCGGCAGGCAAGCAGAGCTTGCTCTACGACGCTGGCTCCAGCGTTCCCGAGCCGGGCACCTACGCGATGATTGCGGCCGGCCTAAGCGCACTCGCCCTCCGCCGCAAGCTCCGCGGCTAACGACCTTTCTGTTGTTTGTTTGTTTCTCCCCATCCTCTATGCCGGGCCTTCGGGCCCGGCTTTTTTCGTCAGCAACCAGGCTCCTAGCGCGAGAGTTCCGAGGCTGATCCATTGGGTGTGGACCAGGGGGATCGACGGGAAGAGCGGCGGCTGGTCGTGGTGGCGGACGAATTCCACTCCAAAGCGCAGAATCGAGTAGAGCACCAGATAGAGGCCGAAGAGGCCGCCGGGGCGCTTGTTGGGGTCGTGCAACTTGAAGAGCACGGCAAAGATCGCCATGTCGCCCAAGGTCTCGTAGATCTGCGTCGGGTGCAGCGGGATGCCCATCGGGACATTGGAGAATTCTTTGACCTCGGGGTTGTCGAAGGTGACGGCCCAGGGGCGGGTGCAAAGGTCGCCGTAGCAGCAACCGGCGGCGAAGCAGCCCAAGCGGCCGATGCCGTGACCGAGGGCGATACCGGGAGCGAAGGCGTCCATGGTCTTCAAGACCGGCAGGCCGTTCTTGCGCATGTAGTAGATGCTGAAGAGGGCGGCCAGGATAAAGCCTCCCTGGTAGACGCCGGCGGCGCGCAGAGTGGACAGCGAGATCATGTCGGCGGGGTTGCGCAGGTAGTATTGCCAGTCGAAGGCGAACATCATTAGTTTTGCCCCGGCAAGGCCGGCGATGGCGCAGTAGATGACGAGATCCTGGATCTTCTGTGTTGGCAGATTGGCGCGGCGGGCCAGAGTCACGGTTGACCAGAGGCCGGCGAGGAAGGCGAGGGCGACCATCACCCCGTAGGTGGGGATGAAGAAGCCGCCGATCTCAATGAGTTTCGGGTGCATGGTTGGTGGAAGCCTGCTTACGTGAGAGGAAGAGCATGTCGACGGCCATTAGGACGGCGCCGACAAAGATTGCCGAGTCGGCCACATTGAAACTGGGCCACTCGTAGCTGCCGATGAAGAACTGTAGAAAGTCTGTGACGCTGCCCTGAAGGATGCGGTCGTAGAGGTTGCCGACGGCACCGCCAAAGACCAGCGAGAGGGCGAGGCGGTTGATGGCCGGGGCCGGCGCGACGGGCCGGGTGCCTTGCCAGATCATCCAGCCGATCATCGCCAAGACGCCGAGGGCGAGGCCGACCAGTAAGAGCAGCCGGATCGCTTCCGGCGCGGTCTGCAGGATGCCGAAGGCTGCGCCACGGTTGCGCGTGTAGACGAGGTTGAAGACGTTGGGGATCACGGGGATGGTGTCATAGACCGAGATCTTCGACTCAACCAAGAGCTTGGTGGCTCGGTCGAGGGCGAAGACGCTCAGCGCGATCGTCAGTGCTTGCCAACGGGCTGCGTTCATCCGAGCATCTCTGTGACCGCGGCGGCGCAAGCGGCGCAGGCG
>JANXUM010000314.1 GCA_025356215.1 Bryobacter sp.
CTTCGTTAATCCGCAGGTCAAAGGAAGAGCCAATCAGCCAGTCGCTTGGCTAAGGCATGGCAGATGTCGCTTGGCATCAAAGGAACCAATCATAAGATGGCAGATAAGCTTAGGCATATTTTTACGTCGGAATCGGTGACCGAAGGCCACCCCGACAAGATGGCGGATCAGATTTCCGACGCGGTGTTGGATGCTGTGCTTGCCGATGACCCGATGGGCCGCGTCGCCTGCGAAGTGCTGGTTACAACCGGCCTCTGCGTAGTCGCCGGTGAAATCACTACCAAGACTTACGTCGATGTTCCCACCTTGGCTCGCCAAGTCATCAAGGACATCGGCTTCGACGACGCCACCTATGGCTACGATGGCAACACCTGCGGCGTGCTGAACGTCATTCAGCGCCAAAGCCCGCACATCGCCATGGGCGTCGACACGGGCGGTGCCGGCGACCAGGGCCTCATGTTCGGTTTTGCCTGCGATGAGACCCCAGAGCTCATGCCGCTGCCGATCATGCTCTCCCACAAGCTTGTGCGCAAGCTCAGCGAAGTGCGCAAGGCAAAGGGCCTCAAGTATCTCCGTCCCGACGGCAAGAGCCAGGTCAGCGTTGAGTACGACGGCCACAAGCCTGTCCGCATCGACGCCGTCGTCCTCTCCACCCAGCACGGCGATGACGTCTCCACCAAGAAGCTCCGCGACGAAGTCAAGAAATTCGTCATCGACCCGATCCTCCCGGCAGGCATGGTCGACTCCAAGACCAAATTCCACATCAACCCAACCGGGCGTTTCGTCATCGGCGGACCCAACGGCGACACCGGCCTCACCGGCCGCAAGATCATCGTCGACACCTACGGCGGCATGGGCCGTCACGGCGGAGGCGCCTTCTCCGGTAAAGACCCGACAAAGGTCGACCGTTCCGCTTGCTACATGGCCCGCTACATCGCCAAGAACATCGTTGCCGCCAAGCTCGCCACCCGTTGCGAAGTGCAACTGGCTTACGCCATCGGCGTCGCCGAGCCCGTCAGCGTGCTCGTCGATACTTTCGGCACCGGCAAAGTCTCCAGCGAGAGATTGACCGAACTCGTTCGCGCCAATTTCGAGCTCACCCCCAAGGGCATCATTGACACTCTCGACCTGCGCCGCCCCATCTACCGGGCGACCGCAGCTTTCGGCCACTTCGGCCGTAACGAGAAGACCTTCACCTGGGAGAAGACCAACAAGGCCGCCGCTCTCAAAGCTGCCGCCGTTTAAGGCTTCTCATTCGATTTACCCGGGCGATGCGGTCCTCCAACCGGCATCGCCCTCTCATTTTGCGAAGAAAGAGCACCCATCGTTATGGCACTGATTGAAGGCTGCCGGCATGAACTGGAACTAACGGTCTCCCTCGACGAGATCGCCAAAGCGACTGAAGCCGTTGTCGCGAAAATTCAAAAGAAAGCCCTTCTCAAGGGCTTCCGCCCCGGAAAGGCGCCGCTGAGCGTCATCCGGAGCCAATTCCAAAATGAGATCCGCCAGGATGTGATTGAAGAGGTCATCCCCGAGGCGCTCAACGCCCGCTTCACCGCCGACAAGGTATCCGTCGTCGGCCAGCCCAGCATCACTGAGCTCAACTTCGAGCCCGGCCAGCCAATGACCTTCAAGGCTCAGTTTGACGTCCATCCCGACTTCGAGCTCAATGAGTACAAGGGCCTGGAGGTCGAGTACGAAGACCCGTTCGTGACCGAAGCCGACATCGCCGACCGCGTCGAGCAGATCCGCGAGTCCAAGGCCGAGTACGTCAACATCGACCCCCGCCCCGCCGCCGACGGCGACTATGTCGTCGTTGGCATCGAGAGCGGCGACGGCCTCGACGGTGAGCCCATGCGCAACCCCGAGATGACCCTCCAGTTGGGCAACCCCGATACCATCCCGGCCTTCACCGAAGGCATCGCCGGCATGACCCCGGGCGAGTCCAAGGACATCTCCGTCACCTATGGCGAAGATTACGGCCAGGAGCGCCTCGCGGGCAAGACCGTCACCTTTGACGTCGAGCTCAAATTCATCCGCCGCAAGGACGTCCCCGCCCTCGACGACGACTTCGCACAGTCCATGGGCGACTTCCGCACCATCGACGAATTCAAAGAACAGGTCAAGGCCAGTATCTTCGCCGAGCGCCAGTACCGCGCCCAAGAGGACGCCAAGAACCTCCTCATCGAGAAGCTCGCCGACACCCACGACTTTGCTGTCCCCGAGACTTACGTCGATCGCCAGTTGAACATCCAACTCGAGAGCTACGCTCGCTCGCTGCAGTCGCAAGGCATCGACCCGCGCCAGCTCAACCTTGATGTCAGCAAGTTTAAAGAAAGCCAAAAGGACCGCGCAATTCGCGACGTCAAGGCAACGCTGCTGCTCGACAAGGTTGCCGAGCGTGAGAGCGTCGGCGTCTCCCAAGAGGACATCGACAAGGAAGTCCAGCGCGCCGCCCGCCAACAGCGTGAGCCCGTGGCCGCCGTGCGTGCCAAGCTCGAGAAGGACGGTGGGCTGGACCGCATCGCCAACAGCATCCGCACCACCAAGACCATCGGTCTACTCTTCGACTATGCCCGTAAGGTGACCCCCACCCCCAAACCGCCCGTAGAAGATGAGAAAGTGGAAGCGTAATGTCTCAAGACCTAACCCGCCGCACGCTCCTGAAGACCACCGCCGTGGCCGCCGCCGTCAGCCAGACCAGCGCCCAGAACAACCGACTTCGCGTCGGCTGGATCGCCGCCGGCAGCCGCGGTCAGCATGTCATGAAGCAGATGTACCTGCTCAGCAAAGACATGGTCGAAGTCACGCACGTCTGCGACACCTACAAGGGCAATCTCGCCAAGGCCAAGGACATCGTTCAGACCGAGGGCAAGAACACCCCCAAGACCTCCATCGACTACATGGAGGTCATCAACGACCCCAATGTCGACGTCATCTTCATCGCCTCACCCGAGCACTGGCACTACCCGATGGCCATGGCCGCACTCAAGGCCAAGAAGCACATCTACCTTGAGAAGCCGATTGCCCACACCATCGAGCAGGGCGCCGAGATCGTCGCTCTCGCCGAGAAGACCAGCGTCGTCGTCCAGGTCGGCACTCAGAACCGGTCGAACAAGCTCTACATCCAGGCCAAGAAGATGGTCGAAGACGGCCTGATCGGCGAGATCCACTACACCCGCGCCTTCTGGTACCGCAACTTCGACGAGACCGCTGACCCGACCAAGACCACGCCCGCCGCCTGGCGCTACGTGATCCCCGAGGACTCCAATCCAGAGAACACCGACTGGAGGCGCTTCCTCGGCGCCGCCGAAAACAAGAACCTGCCTTTCAACAAGCAGCGCTACTTCCAGTGGCGCAACTACTGGGATTACTCGGGCGGCATCTCCACCGACCTTCTAGTCCACCAAACCGACATTTCAAACTTTGTCGTCGGCAGCCTCGTCAAGGCCGAACTGCCTCTGTCCTGCATGGCCTCGGGCGGCATCTACCAGTGGGGCACCCCCGACGATCGGGAAGTCCCCGATACGCTGAGCGCAATCTACGACTATCCGAACAAGTTCCACCTCAACTACTCCTGCTTCTTCGGCAACGATCAATACGGCTACGGCGAGCAGTTCATGGGCAAGAAGGGGACCATCGAAGTGATGGACCGTCAGAACCTCTACTTCAACCCGCAGCCCAAGTTCATTCGCGGCTCCAAGCCCTTCTCGCCGCAGGCCGCCCTGTCGATGAACTACCTGAAAGACTTCAACCAGCCCGACGCCACCGCTGACCACGTCAAGAACTTCCTTGAGGCCGTCATTGGCAAGACCAAGGCCATCGCCCCGGCCCGCGCCGGTCAGATCGCCGCCATCCCGGGCCACATGGCCACCCAGAGCTTCCGTGCCAAGAAGGCCGTCTTCTGGGACGCGAAAACCAGCAAGCTCAAGATCGGCTAGCTGTGATACTCTAGGCGGCTTATGGATTCCTCGAACATGTTAATCCTGGCCGCCGTCTTGGCCATCTTTGTCTATGGCATGATTGCCGCAATGTTGGGCAGTATTCTGCCCGACCTCTCGAAGCGGTTTAGCCTCAGCCCCGCGCAGAATGGCACCATCGCAATGACCCAAGCCATCGGCCTGGTGATTGGCTCGCTGCTGCAAGGGCCACTGATTGACCTCGAAGGCAAGAAGGTCGGCCTTGTGCTTGGCCTTGGCCTGATCGCTCTGGCGCTCTTCTCGCTGCCCCGCTCGAAGGGCTATGGCAGCATTCGCCTGTACATGCTGGTGCTGGGCATCGGTGGCGGCATTATTGTCGCCGGGGCCAACGCCTTGGTCAACGACGTTAAGACCGACAACCCAACCGCCTTGTTCAACGGCTTCAACACCTTCTTCGGCCTGGGAGGCATTGCCACCCCCTTCATCGCGGCCAACTTACTCGCCGGTAACTCCTTTCGATTGTGCAACTTAACGGCTATCCTGACCGTCGTCACCCTAGCCGTACACGGGGCGACGCCGATGCCTCAGCCTACCGGCGTGGTGCAGTTCCAGGTCTCGGACGTCCCGGCCCTGCTGTCGAACCCTTATCTCTACCTGCCGGCCCTGCTGCTCTTCCTCTACGTTGCCGCAGAGGTTGGCGTCTGGAACTGGCTCGTCCGCCACCTGATCGCCCAGGGCATCAACGAGAAGAAGGCGCTCAACATCCTGTCCTTCGGCTTCGCCCTTGGCCTGCTGGCCGGGCGGCTCGTGGTGGCGCTGGGGGTCTTCAAGGACTTCTCCAACGCTCAGATTCTGATGGGTGCCTCGATCGGCATCGCGGTCACCACCTATCTGATGCTCCAGTTTAAAGACGCCAACATGGCCTGGGCCATGGTCTTCCTGGCGGGGGTCGCGATGGCTCCGGTCTTCCCAACGGCCTTGTCGATGGTTGGCGCCAAGTTCGCCACCGGCACGGCCACCGCGATCGGCGTCGCCGTTACCTGCGGCTGGCTGGGCCTTGTGGCCAGCTCGCCGATCATTGGCGGCGTGGCGGGCGGCGAAGCGACGGGCCTCAAAAAGGCGCTGCTGCTGTTGCCGGCCACCGGGGCGTTGATGTTCCTGGTAACCCTCGCACTGTAATCGCGTCACACTGGAGAAGTGACGTACATTCTCCTTGCCGCGCTGGCGGCCCAGATGGGCCCGCGCATTGGCATTATCGACTACTACGGGGCCAAGGCTGTCTCAAACGAGAAGCTTCGGCATACCCTCAAGGTGGCTGAAGGCGACCCGCTGCCAGCCTCTAAAGCAGCGCTCGAAGAGACGCTAGTGGCGATGAAGGGCATCACCCGCGCCAACGTCGAGGCGGTATGCTGCGACGCTGGCAAGGCCATCTTCTACATCGGCGTCGAGGAGCGCGGGCGACCGCATCTGGACATCCGCGAGGAGCCCAAAAATCTCAACCTGCTGATGCCGGACGACGTGGCGGGCATCTATAACAAGCTGCTGGACGCGGGGCCGGACCCCTCGGCTGTCGAAGCCCAGTTGCCCGACATTGCCGAGAACCATCAGGCGATCCTGCGGCAGATCCTGCGCGAGGGCGCGGACCCTGAAGACCGGCGCGCGGCGGCGACGGTGCTTGGCTATGGGCCACGAGCACAATCGATCATCGAAGACCTTCAGCTTGGCCTGCGCGACCCAGACCAAGAGGTGCGCGCGGCGGCGTTCAAGAGTCTGGCGCCATTGGCCGTTTACGCCCGCAAGCATCCCGAGGCGGAGATCCGGGTGTTGACCACCTGGTTTGTCGAGATGCTGAACAGCGTGAGCTGGAAGGATCGGGTGAGCGCGATGAAGCTGCTAGTTGAGCTCACCGATGAGCGCGACGAGAAGCTGATGAGGCATCTGAAGGAACGCGGCATACCCGCCTTGATCGAGATGTCGCTATGGAAGCATCTGCCCCACGCGCTGCCCGCCTACATCCTGCTGGGCCGCATCGCGGACCTGAGCGAGCAGGAGATCCAGGATAGCTGGAGCGCCAACCAGCGCGAAGAGACGGTCAAGAAGATGCGGAAGAAATTGAAGGCTTAGAGAGGGTCCCTCCTTTTGACTGCCTGGGCGCGTTGACGGTAGGTCTCGGCGAGCGGGTAGTCTTGAAATTCAGCGGTGACGGCGGCCATGGCCAGCAGGGCCTCGTAGTTGTCGGGTTGGATCTTGAGAGCTTCGAGCAAGAGGTCGCGGGCTTGGTCCAGGTTGGCGGTGAGGCGGGCCATGCCGAGCAGGGCGTCGAAGGAGCGGGCGGCGGCGAGGGCGCGCTTGAAGCAAGTGGCGGCTTTGGGTTGGTCTTGGAGCAGCAGGTATTGGCGACCGAGGGCGGCCCAGTCCGCGCCGGGGTATTGGGTGGTGGCGATGGGGTCCGAAGGGGTGAGCTTTTCGACCTTGAGCAGGAAGCCGGTGCGGAAGCCATCGACGTCGATCAGGACCGTGTAGTCACCGGGCAAGAGGTAGACGCGTTGGGTGTAAGTGACGGGCTTGGGGGCGTCGAAGTTGAGGCGGTTCTCGAAGCTCTCCACATCGCGGATCTCGACAGTGACGAAGCCGCGGGCGGTGCCGGTGACGGTAAGGTCGATGGCGGGGATTTTGTTCAAGGTAGCGAACTGTTTGGTCTCGAGCTTGGGCCGCTCCATGTTGAAGCTGACGCGCGAGCGGGCCATGCCGACACGTTGGCGAGAGAGCATCTCGCGGGGGCTGGTGGCAAGATAGAGGATCTCGGAGTTGCCGGAATTCTTAACCCCTTTGGCGACGCCCATGGCGGCGTCGAGGACGTCGATCTCGGCGGGCGATAGGTTGAGGCGCTCACGGACGTCGGTCTCGTTGACGACGTCGTTGACGGGGAAAAGGCCGCGGGTGCCGGCGTTGTTGATGATGAGGGCGCGGATGGTGTTGAGCTGGCTGGAGTAGAGCTTCATCACTCCGACGTCCTTGGGGCGGTAAAAGAGGAACTGGACGCGGCCACTAATCTGGAGCCCGGGGACGTGATCGTAATACCAGATCTCGGTCGGATAGAAGATGCGGCTGGAGGGCAGGCGGTTGACGCCGGTGGGCGGGCCGATGGCGAGATAGAGGCGACCGGGATCGGTGTTGGCACCGGAGCCGGGTTGGCCGGACCCGAAGGCGACATCGATGTGCTGGACGCGGGCGAAGTATTCGGTCTCGGTGATGGCCTTGCCGGCGAAGAGGGCTTGGCGGAAGGCCTCGCGGGCCTTCTCATCGAGAAGCGAGGAGTATACGGCGCGCTCGTCTTTAGACAATACGGGCTCCACTCGCTTCAGCCACAGGTCGGGGGCGGCGGCAAGGAGGAGGAGCCCGAAGATTAGCTGCATCGGATTAGAAGTCTAGCCGGGCCGCGAACTGAAGCATGCGCGCGGCGTAGGCCAAATTGGAATTGTATGCTGGACGGTTGAAGCTCGCCAGACCGATGTTGGTGTTGTAGGTGCCGTAGTTCTGGGCGTTCAAGACATTGAAGATCTCGAAGATGCCCGAGACCTGCCAGCGCTCCTTGATCTTGAGCGTTTTGTTGAGGCGGTAGTCGAGGCGGTTGATCGGCATGCCGCGTTGCGCGTTGCGCTTGACGTCGGTATAGCCGGCGGCAAGCGAGGGCGAGAGGAAGGCCGGGTCGACGAAGGTTTTGGCGCTCGAAAGGAAGGTGCGATTACTGGCACCGACATAGTTGAAGGGGTTGGTTGGGCCGACACTTTTAAAGGCGTTGCCGGAACCGTAGTGGTAGAAGAGACTACTGGAGAAGCCCCAGGGGAGGTTGACGCTACCGTCGAAATTGAGCGTGTGACGTTGGTCGTCGAGCGAAGTGGACCACTCGTCGGCGAGGTTGTATTGGTTGTTGGCGTAGGAGAAGGCACCGTCAGTTGAATCCTTCAACTTGGCAACGGTGTAGCTGGTGCCGACCTGGAAGCGATTGCCGAAGCGGCGGGTGACTTCGAACTGCCCGCCGTAGTAGATGGCTCCGGCGGCGCTGGGAGTGGTGAAATTCAGGAGCTGGCCGAAGCGGGCGTCGGGACGTCCGGCGGTGGTGGGGTTCTTGCCGAAGCCGGTGGCGGGATCGAAGAAGAGGTTGCGATCAGTGCGGATCCAATCGTTGTGGACGCGCCAGAAGACGAAGTCTCCGGAGACGGTCCAGTTGCCTTTGAACTGATGTTCGGCGCCAATGGAGGACTGGACGGAGAAGGGGGTCTTGGCGGTGGCGTCGAGGAGTTGGAGGTTCTGGGTGGGAACGGGGAGCTTGCCGGTGACGAAGTCGTTGCCGTTGACGCCGTTGAAAGGGTTGGTGAGATCGATGGTGGTTGTTGCGGTTTTGTTGACGCTGGCCTGGATCGATTTTTCACCATTGAAGATGGATTGGTTGATGACCTGGTTGGCCTGGATATCGGCGAAGTAGAGGCCACCGCCGCCGCGAATGACGGTCTTGCGGTCTCCGAGGACGTCGTAGGCGAAGCCGACACGCGGGCCGAAGTTGGCGTTGCGGCCGCCACGGGGGAGGACGATGTTGGACTTGAGAGTGGGGGTGCTCCAGATGCCGATGTCGTTGTCATAGCGGACGCCGAGGTTGACGGTGAGCTTCTTAGACAGCTTCCAATCGTCCTGGACCCAGAAGCCCATTACGTTGCGCGGGACGTCGATGTTAAAGTTGCCGAAGCCTTGGACGTAGCTGCTGGTGACGGCGGAGAAGGCGGCGATGTTCCAAGTCTTAGGATCGTTCCAGACGGGGACGAGCGAGGCCAGATTGGCGGGGGCGGAGGAGAGCGGGCTGGCGGTGCCGCGGACGTTTTGCTGGAAGATGCCGGTGTGGTTGTTGGAGAGGTATTCGCCGCCGAACTTGATGGAGTGGGCACCTTTCATCCAGTAGAGATCGTTGCGAATCTGGTGGGTTTTTTGGTTGAATTCCTGGGGATAGTTGTAAGCGCCACCGATGGTGGCGGCACCGGGGATGCGGATCTCGATCGAATCGACATAGGGGAGGTTGACCCACTTGAACTGGTTGAAGCCGTATTTGATTTCAGAGACCAGAGTGGGAGACATGGTCCAGTTGTAGTTGAAGAAGAGGCTCCAATTGTCGCGGGTCTGGTTGGCTGCCTGGGAGGGGTGCGAGGTGCCAGTTACGTTGCCGAAGGGGTTGCGCCATTCGGACTTATTGAAACGAACCGAGAAGCGCTTGGAGGCGGACTGTTGGTAGTCGACGCGGGTGAGGTAGCTGGTGGTTTGGAAATCGTTCATGAAGGAGAACGATTGTCCGATAAAGCCAGTGGGGTTGAGTAATACGGTGGACGGTTGGCGTTCACCCTCGTAGGCCGCGAAGAAGAAGAGCTTGTCCTTGAGAATGGGGCCGCCGATGGTGCCGCCGAATTGTTTGTTGGAGAAAGGGAGGACGCGCTGGCCGATGGGGTCGGCGGCATTAACAGCATCCGTACGAAAGTAGCCATAGGCGGCACCGTGGAAAGCGTTGGTGCCGGACTTGGTTTGGGCGTTGATCTGGAGTTGGGCGGAGCGACCGAGGGTCGCGTCAAAGCGATTGGTGATGACCTGGAATTGGGCCATGGCTTCGCGCGAGAACTGGGGCTGGCCGAAGCCAGTACCGGCTGCGTTCTGAGTGACTTGTTGGCCATCGACATTGATCTGAAAACGGCCAGCGCTGCCGTTGCCAAGAGGGACGGTGGAGACAGCGTTTACGGTGACGCCGGGGACCAGGAGAGAGAGTTCCATCCAATTGCGACCGTTGAGGGGTGTGTTCTTCATGCGGCCGGGATCGACGTTGCCGCCGACTTGCGAGGAGTTGACATCGATCTCGACGACGTCGTCTTTGACGTCGATGGTTGTGGCGGCAGAGGCGGGCTTGAGTTGGAAGTCAGCAGTGGCGGACTGGCCGACGAGGAGGTTGACGGTGCGCTCGGCGGGGGCGAAGCCGGGGACCTCGACGCGGACCTTGTAGGTGACGGCCTGGAGGCTGGGGAAGGAATAAGAGCCCGAGGCGGTGGACAGAGTTGTGGCGACGGCACCGCCGGAGATGGGCGTGAGACGTACGGCGGCGTTGGCGATGATTGCGCCGGTCTGGTCAGAGACCGAACCGGAGATGGCAGTTTGTTGAGCGAAAACGGCGAGGCCGCCCGCCCCTATGAGAAGGGCCAGTTGAAGGAAGCGCATGATGACTCCTGAAGCTTATTTTTTTGCTGCTACATCTACGAGGAGGTTTGTGATCATTTTGAGACCAGTAACCAGGGAGTCCACAGGGACGCGCTCATCGTTGCCGTGCATACGCGTGAGATCTTCGGCGGTGATCGGATAAGGGTAGATTCCGAACACGGGGATGCCTTTGGATCGCCAGGCGTAAGAGTCGGTGCCGGCTTGGAAGAGGTAAGGCGTGACGAGGGCCTCGGGGTAGGTTTGTTTGGCGTGCTTGGCCAGGGCGATATAGAGTTCTGAGGTGAGCGGGGATTCGGGGATGGCTGGGCGCTTTCGGAGGGCAGCCATGGCCTTCTCCTGCTCGGGCGTCATTGGGGCGTTACCGAGGCGCATAGTAGCCTCTGAGACTTCGACCATGGGATCGTTGATGACGGTTTGGAGTTCGTCGATGAGCTCGCCGGCGGTGGTGCCAGGGATGGTGCGGAAGTTGAGAGTGGCGTCGGCGGAGCCGGGGATGACGTTACCGCGGAAGCCGGCGTTGAGGAAGACGGGCGCGATGGTGTTGCGCATGATGGCGTGGAGGAGAGTGTTCTTGGAAATCTCTTTGTCGGCGGCGGCGACTTTGACCGGATCGGTGCCGTCGACGAGGTTGTAGAAGTGAGTCTTGAGCGGCTCGGGACTGGTGTCGCCGAGGGTTTTGAAGAAGAGCTTGGTGCTGGCGTTTAGGCGCGGTTTGGTATCGTAAGCGCCGACTTTAGCGAGGGCGCGAGAGAGACGGAAGATGGCGTTGTCGGCCAGGGGCATGGAGCTGTGGGTGGAGGTGCCTTTGGCGCGGATGAGGATGTTGAGGCCGGACTTGTCGGCGGTGGAGATGGAGATGTATTTGACGGCTGGGGACTTGTCGTCTTTAACGATCCAGCCACCCTCGTTGAGGGAGAATTCGCAATCGATCTTGTCCCAGTGGCGTTCGGCAAGCCAGCCGGCGTTGTAGGTGCCGCCTTCTTCATCGGCTTCAGAGAGGAAGATGATGTCGCGGTCGAGGGGGCGTTTTGACTTAGCGATGTCGAGGACGGCTTGGGCGAAAACGGCGAGGCCGCCTTTGAAGTCGATGGCGCCGCGCCCGATGACGTAGCCGTCTTTAATCACGCCGGCGAAGGGATCGACGGACCATTTTTCGCGTTCGACGCCGACGACATCGGAATGGGCGGCGAGGAGGATGGGCTTCTTGGAGCCATTGCCGCGAAGGCGGGCGATGAAGTGGGACTTGTCCTTTTGCGGGGTTTG
>JANXUM010000343.1 GCA_025356215.1 Bryobacter sp.
TAAGGGCGCGGCCGCCAGACGGCATTGGGCTTCCAGGAGGGACGCCCCGGTGCGTCGGCCACTCGGCGGCCAACCTCAAGCAAGACCTGTAAGTCTTCGACCGCGCCACTCAGGTCCCATCCCGGCTTGATCACGTCTGAAGCCTTGTGGTAATCGTTGCGAATGTACTCGGCCCGCTTGGCCTCCCCAAAGCCGGTGGGCTTTCCGACATAGTCGATACCGGGGCTGGTCTCCAGCGACGGCACGCCCACCCGGGCAAACTCATAGTGGTCGGAGCGGAAATAGAAGCCTTGCTCTGGCGCGGTGTCACCCGTAAGTACGCGGCCTTGGCGCTTGACTGCCTGGGCTGTAAGGTCGTCAAGCGTCGAGTTACCGATGCCAACGATGCTGAAATCCCTAGTGCGGCCCCAACCCCAGTTACTGAAGTAGTCCAGATTGATGTTGGCAACTGTCGCGGCAAGTGGATACAGCGGATGGTCCACGTAGTAGCGTGCGCCCAGTAGTCCCTTTTCTTCCGCAGTGGTCCAAAGGAAGATCACCGTTCGTTTGGGCGCGGGCTTCAGCGATCGAAACGCCCGCGCCAATTCGAGAACCCCGGCGGTGCCAGCGGCATTGTCGCTCGCGCCATGAAAGATCTGTGCTCCGTCCTGGCCATGATGATCCCAGTGAGCGGTGTAGACGACATACTCGGCCTTGAGCGCCGGGTCACTTCCTTCAATCTTAGCCAATACGTTTTGCGACTCAAAACAGCGGACTTCATTGGACACGGCATAGGTGAAGTCCATCTTGAATTCAATCGGGCGAAAGCCGGGAGTTGCCGCCCTCTCACGCAGGCGCGCCAAGTCGTCGCCTGCGAGCGCTAGGATTTGGGCCGCCTTTGCGGGGGCGATCAGCGCCTGAGCCTGGACATAGTTACGCTCAGTGCCGTCACGCAGGGTCATGTTCTCGCGGGCGTTGTTGGTGTTCAGGTTGTCGTTGGCGGAGACAAGCAATACGGCCGCCGCGCCGTGACGGAAGGCGGTTTCGAGTTTGGTGCCGGTTCGACCGTAGACGCTCAGGGCCTTGCCTTGGAACAGACTCTGGTCGGCGGTGGGAGGGTCTCCGGGTAGAATCATGACGGTCTTACCTTTGACGTCACGACCGGCGTAGTCATCCCATTTGTACTCGGGCGCTACCGCGCCGTAACCGGCGAATACCAAGCCCGAGCCCCGTGCCTCGACACGCGGATCGGGTAAGTTGGACCAGACGATCATGTCCTTGCCCGCCTCCAGCGCCACGGTCCCAATCTGTGCTGAGCCGCGCGACCGGATCCCGCATAAGGGCACCATCTGGATGAACTTGCCGTCTGGGGTTCCCGGTGCCAGTCCAAGCGCCTTGATCTGCGACTGGAGATACGCCACGCTCTTGTCCTCGCCCGGCGTGCCGGGGAATCGCCCCCCAGAAGCATCCGAAGCAAGCTCAGCAATATGGCGCAGCAAATTGCGCTCGTTCATCGTCGGGGTCTGTGCGGCGGCAACCAAAACAATGAGGGCGGGAACGAACTTCATCCTTGGATTGTAGAACGCTATACTGACAATTCATCTCGCAGTGTTTGCGCCCGCCCTAGTTGGCGATTCTCTGGCTCCCGTCCCCCGCCAGTTTCACTCCAAGAGGTTCTTCCATGACAGCCATGTTCTGGCCCGTCGTGATCTTTATGGCCATCTCTCTGGCCATTGGTCTCTATACGTATACGCAGGTGCGCGGCTCCAGCGAGCGCTATACCGTGTGCGGCAAATCGATGCCATTCATCGTCGTCGGCACGGGACTCGCGGCGCAGGCCATTGACGGCAACGCGACTTTAGGCAACACCTCGCTTACCTTCTCAACGGGCTTCTGGGCGGGGGCAGCGATTCCCATCGGCCTTGCCGCCAGCCTGCTGATCGTCGGTCGCTTCCTCGCCGCCCCCCTTCACAAAATGGACCTGATGACGTTACCGGAATTCTTCTTCAAGCGTTACGGTCGCATGGCTGAACTGCTCGCCTCGGTATTGACGATCGTCTGCTTCATCGTGCTGGTCGCGGGCAATCTATCGGCTGTTGCCTGGATTCTGTCCGTTGTCAGCGGCTTCAGCTACTTGCACTGCCTCATCGCCGGCACCACCGTTATTTTTCTGTACACGATTGCCGGCGGCCTCTACGCCGCACTGTGGACGGACTTCTTTCAAATTCACGTTGCGATATTGGGCTTCGTCCTGGCGGCCGGATACGTGCTCTGGACACGCGGCTGGGGGCCTGTCTCGGCGGCTTTGCCGCCCGCCACGCTGGATATCGCTCAGTTGACGACGCGGGCCGGTGGCGGCCTGGCTAACTGGGCCAGCATCATCTCGCTCGCTTTTGGCAATGCGATGGCGCTCGACTTTATGGAGCGCGTCTTCTCGGCTAAATCGGCCGACACCGCCAAGCGCGCCTGTTATTACGCCGCGGGATGGACGCTGGTGATTGGCTTTTCCGCTTCATTGCTGGGTTTGGCCGCGATCTCCGCCGTTGGCAAGGTCAGCGACCCCCGCATGGTTCTGCCCGCCTTCGCCCAAGGCCACTTGCCGTATTGGATCGGAGTTCTCGTATTCGTCGGCGTGATGGGCGCGTCGATGTCGACGGCTAACGGCGCGATGCTGGTGATCTCGGTAGTGATGGCGCGCAACGTCTGGCAACGCTGGACGGCAAGCGATGTCAGCGACAAGACGATGCTGTTTCTGTCGCGCGCCCTCGCGTTGCCTACGGCGATCGCCGCAGCGTGGATTGCGTTTTTGCGCCCCGACCCCGGCATTCTGCTGGTGGTCGCCTTTGACATTGTGTTTGCAGGCTGTGTGATCCCGCTCTTTCTGGGTGTCTATTGGCCGCGCGCCACTCAAGCCGGTGCCATGGCTAGTATCCTAACAGGCACCATTGCGCGCGC
>JANXUM010000352.1 GCA_025356215.1 Bryobacter sp.
GCCCACTTCCGTCAACGCGTTCAGCGCCGCCATCGCCGCATAGACGCTCACCTTGGTCGCGTCCGCCGCCGCAAACAATACATCCACCGCTGGCCCCAGATCCCCCGCCTCGCCATATCGCGCCAAAGCCTCCGCCGCGACGATCCTGACATTCAAAGCCGCGTCGGCCAAGCAAGCGCGCAGCGCCTCAAGACACGGCCGAACGCCGGCTTGTCCCTGCCGCAATAGTCCCGTGGCGCACCAGTAGCGCACTGCCGAATCCCCGTCGCTTAAGTAGGTTCGGAGCATGGCTGGCGCCGCCGCCGGCGTCAGCGTGGCCAACTCCGCCGCGTTGATCGTCTTCGTCATGTTGAAGCGCTTCTCGTCCCGCGCCAGCTCATAGGGCGCGTCCGCGCCAGCCCGCGCGTGCATCTCATGCTCCGGCAAGAATCCCACGTCGTTGATCCGCCGCGCCAGCGAGCCCTGCGCTGCCCGCAATTTGTTCAGCACTTCTTTCTGCGCCGCTGTCGGCCGCAGCGCCAGATTATTCACCTCGTCTCGATCAGTTTCCAAGTCATACAACTCTTCACTCGGCTTCGTCTTCCAGAAGTAACTCTGCGCCGCATTCGTCTTGCCCGCGTCAAAGGCCTCTTTCCACGCCCGCGTTGTCGGCATCTCAAACATGTAAGCGTTGTGTTGGCCAAAAGCTCGATGCGGCATAAAGTTGCGAACATACACATAGCGTTGATTCCGCACACTGCGCACCATATCGATGCGCTCATCCATGCGCCCCCTGAAGCCGTAGATAAACTCCTGTTCTGGTTCCACCGCGGTACCCAAAAACGCATGCCCCTGATGATAGTCCGGCTTCTTCACGCCGGTAAGGCTCAGCACCGTCGGCGCCAGATCGACAAAGCTCACCAGCCGCTCGCTCCAGCCCCCCTGTGTATAGTCCTTCGGTGCCAGATGTTTGAACTGCTCCGGGATGTGAACCATCATCGGTACTTGCAAGCCCGAGTTGCAAGGCGTGCGCTTGGAGCGCGGCATCCCCGCCCCGTGATCGGAATAGAAAAAGACGATTGTCGAATCCTTCAGCCCGTCGCTCTCGAGTTCCGCCAATGTCTTGGCCACCATCCCGTCCATCGTCGCGATGTTGTCGTAGTACTGCGCCCAATCGTGACGCACCTCCGGCAAGTCCGGATGATAGGCGGGCACGCGCAACTCGCGCGGGTCATGCTTCAACTCATGCGGAGTCGACCGGATCTGGCTCTCATGGGTAATCAGGTAATTGAACACGCTAAAGAACGGCTGCCCAGCGGCGCGCTTACGCCAATGCGCCTTGCCCGAACTGTCATCCCAAACTTTCCCGGTATGGGCGACGTTGTAGTCTTCCTTCGAGTTGTTGGTCGTGTAATAACCCGCTTCGCGCAACAACTGCGGAAACATCTTCTGCCCCGCGGCCAACTTGGTGAAGCTGCGCATATGCTCGGCCCCAGTTGACGGGGGATACATGCCGCTGATGATCGTTGTCCGCGCTGGCGCGCACACCGGAGCGCAAGACCAGGCATTGCGATAACGCACGCAGCGCTCGGCGAGCTTGTCGATGTTCGGCGTCTCGGCAAACTTGTCGCCGTAGCAGCCGAGATTGGGGCTAATGTCCTCGCAAGTCACCCAAAGGATATTGGGCTTGGGCGAGCCCTGCGCCTGCAACAAAGCCCCTGCCGAGGCTCCAAGAAAATTACGCCGCTTCATGACCGTTAAGCCTATCAAGCGGGATCCATTCAACATCGGCAAGGTCAATCGCCTCGGCAACACGTTCCCGAGCCTGAGCCGCAGGCTCCGGTTTCCAAGTCCTCAATTTCGTGTCGAGCTTTTCCGCGAGCAAATCCGTAACTGACGTCCTTCCTTCTCACGCCTCCGCCGCCGCCTGCTCCCCCCGCGCCCCCGCCACAATCGCCACCCCGCCCATCACCAGCACCGCCCCAATCCAATAAGGCGCCGCGCTGCCCCAGGCGTCAAACGCATACCCCGCCATCAACGGCCCCACGATTCTCGTCGAGCTAATGATTCCCTGCGTCGACCCCAGCACCGTTCCTTGCTCCCTCTCCCCAACTCGCCGCGACACCAGCGCCGTCAACATTGGCCCCGCCAGCCCATTGCCAAACGCCATCACCGCGATCGAGGGAAACAGTTGCCACTGCTCCTGCGAAAACGAGATCCCCAACAGCCCCACCGCCGTTCCGCAAAGTCCGCCCACACACAGCGTCACCGGGTTCCAGCTCTTCGGCAACCGTCTCACGATCACACCCTGAATCAGGATGCTCAGCACGCCGATGTACACGAAAATCCACGCGTTCTGCTGCGGCCCCATCCCAAAGCGCTTCATCGTGAAGAAC
>JANXUM010000364.1 GCA_025356215.1 Bryobacter sp.
GAGGCGGTCGCCGAGGCCCACCAGCTTTAGCGCGGTTGTCGCGTGCTCCCTGCGCTCTTTGCTGTTGAGGTTGGTGAGTAACAACGGGAGTTCAACGTTCTCGATGGCGGTCAGCACAGGGATTAGGTTGAAGCTTTGGAAGATGAAGCCGATGTGCAGGTTGCGCCATTGGGCGACCTGTTTGTCGGACAGCGCGCGCAGGTCCTGGCCCAGAACTTCGATCTTGCCACCGCTTGGGCGCTCCATCGCCGCGATGAGGTAGAGCAGCGTGGACTTGCCGGAGCCGGAGGGGCCCATCAATGCGACGAAGTCGCCTTTGTCGATTGTGATCGAGGCGTCTTTCAACGCCGTAACTTCGAATTGATCGCGTTTGTAGACGCGGGTGAGGTCTTTGGTTTCGATGACGACTTGGCTCATTTGGCGGTGCCCTTTAGTTTGACTTTGTCGCCGTCCTTGAGTTCGGCGGGGGGATTGAGGACGAGGTCTTCGCCGCCAATCAGACCTTCTTCGACGCGGAGGCCCTCGCTGGTGCTACCGCTGACGCGGACGGCGCGCTTGATGACTTTGCCGCCGAGAATGATGTAGACGGCGTCGTTGCGAACGGCGGCGCTGGGGACGAAGACAAGCGCTTTGGCGGCGGTCGGGGCGGCGGAATCCGGTTTGGGGTCGGCGATGAAAGCGACACTGGCGTTCATGTCGGGACGGAGATAATCGTCGGGCTGTTGGACTTTAACTTTGACTTGGACGGTGGCCTTTTGACGATTGGCTTCTGGAGCGATCTCGTCGATGACGCCGGCGTATTTGCGGTCGGGGTAGGCGTCGGTGGTGATGACGCCTTTTTGCTTGCGATCGAGACGGGCGAAGTCGTTTTGGTTAATGTCGAGTTCTACCTGGAGGTCGTTGAGGTCGGCAAGTGAGACGACGTAGCCCTTGGCCCCCTTGTCGCCGACGAAGCCGGTGGTGATGAACTCGCCCTTCTCGACGTTGCGCTCGAGCACGGTGCCCGAGACGGGGGCTTTGATGAGGGTATTGGACAGGGTGTTCTCGTAGAAGGCGACGCGGCCGCGGGCTTCGACGATTTGGCCGCGGACGGCGTCGATCACTTCACGGCGGGGGCCGAGTTTGACCAAGTCGAAAGTCTTTTCAAGCGAATTGACGCGGGCGCGGAGGGAGTTGACGCGGCCTTCGGCGTCGTCCAGAGCCTGTTGGGCGAGGACCTTTTCGGCGACCAGTTGTTGGGTGCGCTTGAGCGTGATTTCGGCGTTGACAAGGTCGGCTTTGGATTGATCGACGTTGGCCTTGGCGGTGGCGACTTCTTCGGGACGGGAGCCGTTAGTGAGTTCTTCGAGACGTGCTTCAAGGGTTTTGAGCTGGCCGACAGCTTGTTGGAGTTGGGCTTTGTATTCGTCGTCTTCGAGACGCACGATGACCTGGCCCTCGCGGACGCGGTCGCCTTTTTCGACGCCGATCCAGAGGACGCGGCCGACGACCTTGGAGGCAACCTGAATCTTGTGATGGGCGACGATGTAGCCGGTGGCGTTGAGGATGGTGGTTTGGGCGGTGCCTCCCGATGAAGCCGAAGAGGCGGACTTAACGCGGTAGGCATCAACCTCAATGGCGTTGTTAAAGATGCCGTACGCGTAGCGGCCCAGCCCAGCGGTCATGAAGAGAATGACACCGGTCCAGATGACGCGGGTAGCCCAGGTCGAGCCTTCGCCATCATTTTGCTTCTTCGAGCGGTCAATCCGGAGCTTCTTGATATCTGCGTCCATAGGCTTTGTTTAGACTTCGCGAAGCGCGGTCAGGATTTCTTTCTTGGCGGCGCTGCGGGCGGGAAAATAGCCGCCGAGGGCTCCGAGGAATAGGGCGAAGGCGATGCCGATGGCCATGATTTTGGGTGTCACCTGGAAGTTGAAGGCGATCTCTGAGAAGGTGACGAAGTTGCCGATGCCGGTCTCGATGTTGTTGAGCGGCAGGACGAGGATGCAGCCGAGGATGCCTCCCAACAGGGAGAGCAGGATGGATTCGAAGAAGAAGCTGGTCAGGATGCTGGAGCGGGCGAAGCCCAATACGCGCAAGGTGCCGATCTCTTTGGCCCGGCGCGAGACGGCGGCGTACATGGTGTTCATTGCGGCAAAGCAACTGCCGACGGCCATGACGATGGAGATGAAGAGGCCGAGGAACTGGAGGGGCGCGGCGGAGACGGTTTGGGCGGCGTAGTAGGCCTTTTCGGTCTGGGCGACGACGTTGAGTTTTTGGTCGGCGTTGAGGTCGTTGATGAGAGCCTGGACGGCGACTTCATCGGTGGCGCGGATGAGGCTGGAGCTGACCACCTCGAGGCGGTTGTAGTCGGAACTGGCCTGGTTGAGGTCGGCGAAGATTTCGCTATTGACGGAACTGCGGCCGCCATCCATGACGCCGACGATCTCCCATTCGCCGCGGGCGAACTTGAGCTTAGCGCCGAGGCGGGCGTCGGGGAAGCGATTGGCGATGGATTTGCCGACCACGATTTCACGCTTGCCGGTTTCAAACCAGCGGCCTTGGGTGAGCTTGACCTGTTGGCGCATTTTGATGCCAACGGGCGGAAGGCCGCGGAGGGTGATGTTCATGCCGTCGGGGGCGTCGACGCTGGCGAGGTTGATGATGGTGATCATCTCGAGCGAGGCCATAGGGTCGTTGCCGTCGCGGGCAATGCCGGGCTTGAACTTGAGGTCCTGGAACATGGTGCGGGTGAAGTTGCTGGAGAGTTCGGCGGTGGCACCTTTGCGCATGATGAGGATGTTGAGCGGGTCGCCAGTGGATTCGAAGGCGGAACTGAGGCCCTGGACCAGGGCGAGGACGGCAAGAAGCACAGCGACGGTGAGGCCGACACCGAGGGCGGTCATCAAGGTGGTGGTGCGACGGACGATCAAGTTGCGGATGTTGTAGGAAAGAGGAATGGCCATGATGGGGTTATCCGGAGTACTTCAAGGTGTCGAGGATGTTGGTGCGGGCCGCGTTGAGCGCCGGGCCGAAGGAGGAGATGAGGGCGACGACGACGGAGAAGGCAAGGATGAAGGCGATGGTGGCGGGGGTGAGGGTGAGGTTGCGGAGTTGGGCAATGAAGCCGCCGGCGTTTGCTCCAACGCCCGCCGCGAGCACCGAGGCGACCAGGCAACCGAGCATCGCGCCGACGATGGAGAGAACGACCGCCTCGCCAAGGATGATCGTGAGGATACCGCCATTGGTGAAGCCGAGGGTTTTCATGACGCCAACCTCGCGGACGCGCTCACGGACACTCATGGCCATGGTGTTGGCCGAGACCAAAAGGATGGTAAAGGTGACCGCGCCGCAGATGGCGAGCAGAAAGACTTTGACGTTGCCGATGAAGGAGACGAAGCTGAGGGCGAAGGCGGCCTCCGTTTCGGTGCGCGTTTGGACTGGGGAGTTCTTGAACATTTCATCGACATCGCGCTGGATGGAGGAGACGTCTTCTTTGGACTTGGCGAGGATGCTGAAGATGCCGGCGAAATCACGGCGGGTGGCGGGGAGGCTTTGTTGGAGGTATTCGAGGTTGAAGTACAGAGTGTCGCCGTTATTGGGGTCGTCAAAGATGCCCCGGAGGTTGAGTTCCATTGTGCCGGGGAAGATGTCGCCCTTAAGCGTGATGCGATCCCCGACTTTGAGGCCAAGCTTGTCGGCGAGGCTACGGCCGACGATGCAGGCAGTGCGCTCTTTGAGAAAAGCTTGCTTTTGATCGTCGGGTAGAACAAGGTCGTTCTGGACCTTGAAGAAGTCTTCCGGCTCGACGGCGAAGCGGGCAAAGTTGTTGCGACGGTCGGCGGATTGGTCTTTGTATTGGCCGCCGTACCACTGGGAGATGTAAACGTCGCGGACGCCGGGGATGGTCTTGATCTTCTGCTTGTACGAGGAAGGCATGACAACGGTGAGCGAGATGCGGTTGCGTGTAATGAGGCGGAGGGCCTGGCTGGGAGTGGGGTCTGAGAAGTAGAGGGCGTTGTACATCGCAAAGAGGACGCCGAGGAGCGTGAACGACATCGTGACACTGAGGATGGTGAGGATGCTGCGCCGTTTGCTGCGCAGTGTGTTCTTGAGAATCAGTGGCAATAGGCGAAGCATCCTCCCCAGTTTACGGGATTGGAGGTAGGCTAAATGAATCGTGAAGCACACACCTTACGTTCCCGAAAACATGCGGATGAAGGAATTCAGCTGGGCGGCGCTGGCGCTGGGGCTGGTGATGACCGTGGTCCTAGGGGCCGCGAACGCCTACCTGGGGCTGCGCGCCGGGATTACGATTGCGGCAACTTATCCGGCTGCGGTGATCGGGATGGCGGTGATCCGGATGTGGCGGGGGACGATTCTTGAGGAGAACATCGCGCGGACTGCGGGGAGCATTGGCGAGAGCGTGGCGGCGGGGGCGATCTTTACGCTGCCGGCATTTGTGATCGCGAAGGTGTGGCCGAGCTTTAGCGGGCCCGAGGCGTACTGGAAGAGCACGGTGCTGATGGTGATCGGCAGCTTGCTGGGCGTGCTGTTTGTGAGCCTGGTGCGGCGGGCGCTGGTGGAGGATCCGGAACTGCCTTTCCCGGAGAGTGTGGCCGCATCGGAGATACACAAGGCGGGGCAGCAGGGCGGCGGGGCGGCGAATTTCCTGTTCTGGAATATCGGGACAGGGGCGTTGGTTTATCTGTTGGGCGTGTTGAAGCTTTTTGCCGTGGACAAGGATTTCTTCTTAAAGGTGGGAGAACTGGGCAGAAGCACGCTGCGGCTGGGGCCGCTGGGCAGCACGAGGACGGTGCCGGTGGGCGCGACTACTCTGGTGGCCGGGCCGACGGTGAGCCCAGCGTACCTGGGCGTGGGCTACATCATTGGGCCGCGCCTGGCGTCGTTGCAGTTCTCGGGCGGGGTGATCGCCTGGGGGGTGCTGGTGCCGCTGTTCTTGTACTTCCTGGGCCCCGAGGTGAAGGCTTATCTGCCGGCGAACGCGGGCGACGACGATTGGGCGGGGATGGCGGCGGCGGTGTGGCGCTTTATCGTGCGACCGGTGGCGATTGGGGGCATGTTGGTGGGCGCGGCGTTCACGATGTTCAAGATGCGCAAGAATCTGGGCGTGGGGTTGACCCGGGCCTTTGGCGAATTGACCGGGCCGAAGGTGGACCTGGACAAGTTGCAGCGCACGGAAAGGTACATGAGCTCGAAGGTGGTGCTGATGCTGATCGGCGGGCTGTTTGCGCTGATGTGCGTTTTGTATACCTACCTGGCGGATTCGATCGGCGGGGGCGTGACGGCGGCGATTGTGATGATCGTGGTGGGGTTCTTTTTTGCGACGGTGTCGGGCTTCCTGGTGGGAGTGATTGGGTCATCGAACAATCCGATCTCGGGGCTGACTCTGTCGACATTGATCATTGCCGCGTTGCTGATGGTGGCGCTGGGAGTGACGGGGCCGCAGGGCGTGACGGCGGTGCTGGGGGTGGCCAGCGTGGTGTGCGTGAGCTCGGCGGTGGCGGGCGAGCTGTTGCAGGACTTTAAGGTGGGGTGGTTGTTGGGAGGTACGCCGAGGACGATTCAATTGGTGGAGTTGGTGGCGGTGGTGGTGGCAAGCGCGGCCATGTACTGGCCGCTGTGGATCTTGAACGAAGCGAACTTAAAGGCGGGCGGGATGGGGTTTGGCGATAAGGCGCTGCCGGCACCGCAGGCGGGCTTGATGGCGTCGCTCGCGCAGGGCATTGTGGGCGGGGAGATGGCTTGGCCGCTGATCATCGTGGGCATCTTCTTTGGCATCGCGCTGATCATGGTGCAGGTAAAGAGCCCGATGCTGGTGTCGGTGGGGATGTATTTACCGTTTGCCACCACCTTCTCAATCTTTATGGGTGGGTGCATGCGCTGGGTGAGCGACACAGTGGCAGAGAAACGCGGGCTGAACGAGGCGCAACGGGCGCGGGTTGAGAACGCGGGGGTGCTGGTGAGTTCCGGGTTGATTGCGGGCGAGGCGCTGTGCGGGTTGATCACAGCGTACTTTGCCTGGAAAGAAATCAAGCTTTGGGAGTTTGTGGCCAACCCAAGTTATGTGTTTGGCGGGATCGTCATCGGGCTGTTGGCGCTGATGATGATCCGGGTGCCGCTGAGCGCGGCGGGACGCCCGGATGAGCCGGCGCCGCCAACGGCCATGATGTAGGCCGGTATCATATTGAGTTGACACGAATTTCTACGACGACTCAAACGCCCGGGGGCGTAAACTGGCCGGTGATTTATACGGGTGTGGCGCTGACGACGCTGGCCACGCTGTTATTGGAGCTGACGCTGACGCGCATTTACAGCGTCGTGTTTTACTACCACTTTGCGTTTCTGGCCATTTCGGTGGCGCTGTTCGGTTTGGGGGCGGGCGGGGTGTTCTCCTATGTCGTGAGCAGCTGGCGGGGGAGCCTGTATCAGAAGCTGGGACGGCTGGCGGCATGGAACAGCTTGGCGGTGATCTGCTCGCTGGTGTTTTT
>JANXUM010000487.1 GCA_025356215.1 Bryobacter sp.
CCAGTGGATTGTTCTTCTGGTCGAAGCCGCCCTGTTGGGCAGCAATGTCGCTGGGGATCACAGTGCCGTTGGTGGGCACATTGAATTTGACAGTGTAAGGAATCGTAACGAGGTTCTTCTCAAGGGCCGCGAAGAAGAATAGCTTGTCTTTCTTGATCGCGCCGCCGATACTGGCACCGAACTGATGCTGCGAGTTGCTGCTGCTGTCGTTGCCAAAAGCGTCGGGCGAGGTCATCGCGCCGTTGCGGTTGGCGTAGAAAGCAGCACCATGATACTGATTGGTGCCGGACTTAGTGACAACGTTAATGTAACCGGAATTCGTGCGGCCGACTTCAGCCGAGGCACCGTCCCGGACCACTTGGAACTCCCGAACGGCGAGTTGCGGGAAAAAGTAAGCGCTTTCGTTGGGGCCGCCGCCACGCTGCCCGCCCTGTAGCGAGTCGTTGAAGTCGACGCCGTCCACAGAGATGTTGGAGTTGATTGAGCGTTGTCCGTTGACGACGATTCCGAATCGGTTCTGTTCTTGCTGGACGTTGGGAGTCAACTGAACGAATTCGACAAAGTTGCGGCCGCGGATCGGAAGATCTTCGATCGCCCGCGTCCCGATGACTTGCGCGTTGCTGATATCACCGTCATTGACGATTTCGACATTCGCGTCCACGGTCACCGCGCTGCTGATGGAGGCGACGGTCAGACCCATTGTGATCGACTTGGCCTCGCCCACAAGCAATTCGATTTTAGTGGCCCGGCTGGTGGCAAAACCTGCCGCAGTGGCTTCCACATCGTAGGTGCCGACCTGAAGTGAAACAAAGCGAAATTTACCGTCGCTATCGCTAGTGATCTTGCGCTGTTGAGCGGTTTGGGTATCGACAAGAGTGATCGAGGCACCTTGGACCGACTTGCCTGTGGCGTCAACGACGCGACCGGAGAGGGCCGTTTTACCGGTTTCGGACTGGCCCATGGCCATCGCCGCAAATGTCAAAATAGTAACTGTGAAGCAACTCACAGACCGCAATTCGAGCCACATTGGTGAAAGGAACTCCTTGTTCGTCCGAGGTTAGCCGGTCAATGTTAATAATGAATGTCGATTGGGTTCCGGTTCGGCAACAAGTCCACGCAATTGATTAAACAAGTAATATTTTTCGCATGTGTAACGGTGTGCGGGATACGCGCACAGGAGTCGACGGCGCCAAAAGCACCGCAGCCGATCTCCGCCGCGGTCGAGAAATCAGTCGAACCGAACTTGCTCGGCAAGGTGGACACGGCATCAGGCGAGGCGCGGCGCAACGAGAACGTCTTCATCACCGCAATCGACAACAATGCCCAGAAGGAATCGACTTCGCGCCTCGGTTCGACTGCGACGGCGACTTCCGACTTCGTTGCCTCTTCGCGCTACTTCGGCGCAGAGTTTGGGCAGCCGCCGACAAACCCGGTTCATCTCGGATTGGCGCGCGGCGTTAAAGTCATTCACGGAAGCGTGCTTTGGACGCATTCGGATTCATTGTTTTCGGCACGAAGTTTTTTTCAGGCTGGCGGCGTGCGACCGGCGCGAGACAATGTATGGGGCATTCGGATTGCGGTGCCGCTTTGGCGAGACGCCTTTTTTTCGATCGATGGGGCGATCGATCAGAAGAGCGGCTATGTTAACGGTAATGTGCTGATCCCGCGACCGCAGGAACGGAGTTGCCTATCCCCGGACCCGCGCATTTGCTTGATCATTAACCGCTTTCTGCGCGCTTGGCCGGATCGGCTCCCGAACATCGACGACCGTGCGCTCAATACCAACGCGCCGCAAGAGATCAATACCGAGAACACCACCGCTCGACTCGATCAGGCGATTGCGAAGCACCGGCTATCTGGACGCCATACCTGGACGAATCAACAGGTAAACGCCTTCCAACTTGTTGCCGGGCAGAATCCCGACACGACCACCAAGGCCCACGACGCGCGCTTCACCTGGACCTACGTTCGCGATGCCAAAACCGCGCTCGATACAACCCTGAGCTTCACCCGTAACCGTACTCTGTTGGTGCCGGAGCCCAACGCAGTCGGGCCGCAGGTGCAGATTGGGACAGCCTATGAGAAGTTAGGGCCGGGCTCGTCAATTCCCGTGGACCGGGTTCAGAACCGCTATCGCGTCGCCACCCGATGGCAGCGTACTTTTACAAAGCACACACTCACGCTTGGCGCGGAATTGGCCCGGCTGCAGTTTAACGGACGAGAGGCGTCGTCCAATCGGGGCAACATCTACTTCCGTAACGACTTTGGGCGCGACGCGATTACAAACTTCAGGATGGGAATCGTCAGCCGCTACTCTTTTGGCGCCGGGGAGACGGGGCGCGGATTCCGGCGGAACGAGGATGCCTGGTTTGTGCAAGACGTCTGGAAACTGTCGTCGCGCGTAAGCCTAAGCGCCGGGCTGCGCTACCAGCCGCAGCGAGGGATCAGTGAGGTAAATCATCTGACGGAGATCCCCTACAACTGCGACTGTAATAACTTTGGACCTAACCTTGGGCTGGCATGGCGCGCGCCGCGTGAACTTGGGGTCTTCCGGGCCGCGTATTCAACGCAGTACGGCGAGGTGTTTCCCGCAACGCTTCAGCAGTTGCGCTGGAATCCGCGAGCCTTTCAGAAAGTGGAAAATCAAGCGCCACCGTTATTAAATTTGCTCGAAGGGGTGGTCTTCGATCCGAACGCACGCGCGATCGTGTTCCACTATCCCAGAGACTTACGGACACCGTATTCGCACCAGTACACGTTCTCCTGGCAGACGCCGCTTCCCAAGCCGATTGGCAAGTTGGACCTCTCCTATGTCGGCAGCCGCACCTGGAAGCTGCTCTACATGCAGTATGAAAATCGCGCGGTGCCGGTGGCCAGCATCCCTCAGACGACTGCGACAATCAACGACCGGCGGCCGGACGCACGCTACTTCGACTACCGCGAAATTGGGAATTCCGCGCGGGCTTACTACGACGCCGCCAAGCTGACCCACACGCTGACCACAAGTAAGGGCGTGGTTCTCGAAACGTCTTATTGGTTCTCAAAAGCCATCGACACCGGCGCCAGCTTCGTGAACATCGCCGCCGGGGACGACGCCAATCAAGGGCACGCACAGACAGCTAACAACGTGGCTAAGGATCTACGGGCGGTGAGCGCCTTCGATCAGAAGCACGCGCTGCTCAGCAAGGCAAGTTACCAGTTAGGCAAACGCGGCCGGCTTTTGAAAGACTGGCGGCTGTCGTCCGTGTTTCTCGCCAAATCGGGCCTGCCGTTCAGTGTGATCACGGGATCGGACGGTCCCGGTTACGGCAACGTCGACGGAGTCACCGGCGACCGCCCCAATTTGCTGGATCGTTCGATTTTGGGCCGGACGATTTCGCATCCCGACGTGTCGCAACAGCTCCTGCCCGCCGCGGCCTTTGGCTTCATAAGGCCCACCGAGCAGGCCGGGAACCTGGGCGTCAACGTCTTTCGTCGCGCAGGCTTCCGAAACCTCAACGCCTCGGTTGAGCGCCGCTTCGCCGTCAAGCAGGACCGCGCGATCGCCTTTCGTGCCGAGGCGATCAACGCGCTAAACACACCGCAATTTGCCGAGCCCATCGCTGATTTGTCGAACACCTCGTTTGGCAAAATCACAAACACGCTCAACGATGGGCGCAGCATGCGCTTCTCGCTCAGCTTCGAGTTCTGAAGTTTGCTAAGCTTTGGCGAATGATTCGCTTACTTCTGCTCATCGGAGCTGCATCAACTCTGGCCGCCCAGCCCAAGACGCTCGATTGGAAAGCGATCGACGCCGAAACGCTCAAGCACTTTACCGCGCTGGTGCAGATCAACAGCACAGACCCGGGCGGTAGCGAAAAGCCGGTGGTTGACTACCTCAAGGCCGTGCTTGATAAAGAGGGCATCGAATCGAAGATCTTTACGACCGACAACTTAGCAAATCCTGAAATTAAGCGCCCCAATATCGTCGCGCGCCTAAAGGGAAGCGGCAAGAAGCGGCCGATCCTGATTGTGGGCCACACCGATACCGTAAACATCGATGCCAAGAAATGGTCCCATCCGCCTTTTTCGGCTCATCGGGAAGGCGGCTATATCTACGGTCGCGGAACCCTGGACGACAAAGACAACCTGACCGCGGCGCTGATGTCGATCATCCTGCTGAAGCGCCAAAAAGTGCCGTTGGATCGAGATGTGATTTTCCTCGCTGAAGCCGGTGAGGAAGGTGCGACGCAGATGGGAATCGCATTTCTTGTTCGCGAACACTACGCCGACATCGACGCCGAGTATTGCCTGGCCGAGGGCGGCTCAGCCACCCGTACCGCTGGGCAACTGCGTTTTGTGTCGGTACAGACGACAGAGAAGATTCCATCGGGCGTGCGTCTGGTTGCCTCGGGCGTTGCGGGTCATGGGTCTGTTCCGTTGAGGACCAACGCCGTCGTACACATCGCGCAGGCGGTGGCCAAGGTAGCGGCGTGGCAACCCCCGATGCGGTTGAACGATACGACTCGCGCCTACTTTGAGCGCCTTGCCGCCGTTTCCACGCCTGAGGAGAAGGAACGCTACAACGGCATCCTGAATCCCGATAAGACCGCCGCGATTCAAGAATACCTGGCGGTCAACGAGCCGCGCCACAACTCGATGCTGCGCACATCGATCTCACCCAACATCATCAAGGCTGGCTACCGCAACAATGTGATTCCGTCGGAAGCCGAGGCGTACTTCGACATCCGCGCACTGCCGGATGAGGATCTCCCGAAATTCTACGCCGAGATCGAGGGCGTGATCAACGATCCACAAGTGAAGATCGTACGTGACCGTTTTGGGAGCCGGCCGGGCGCGGCACCCTCCAAGCTGGATAACGAGGCTTTCCAAACCATCGAGGCAGTAGCGAAAAAGCATTACCCGGGTGTGCCTACGTTGCCGACCATGTCCACCGGCGCCACTGACATGGCGTTCTTGCGTGGCAAAGGGATGCAGTGTTACGGGCTAGGCCCAATGATCGACAGCGAGGACGGGCCCAAGGGCTTTGGCGCGCATAGCGATCAGGAACGGATCGTGGAATCGGCTCTATACACGTTCGTCCGCTTTCACTACGACATCGTGGAGCAAATCGCGAAGGCGAATTGATTTTGACGGGATCTGAGCTTCGCCAACGCGCTCTTGAGTGCAATGCAGCTCTCTACCCTTTGGCTTTTCTTGGCCGCGCCGCTGCTTGGCGGGCCGATGGTCCACACGACGCATCCCGGAGGTTTCTCAGTTGATCATCCGTCGGGTTGGAAAATCGAGACTACTAACAATCGAATCGTGATCCTCAGCGGCAATGGCGAATTTGTGGCGATCGAAGCAGTGCCTAACCCGCGCTCGCTTGGGGCGGAGCAACTTTTCCAGGCCCTCGCCCAAGGTGCCCAGATCGGCCCGATTCCCAAGCCCGGCCTACTTCTGGCCAGCCGGACAGACGCCTCATCTGCGGCGGCGCAGCTAACGACGAACGGCTTGAAAGCGCACGCGCTACTTAGCGTACGCGGCCCGGTGGCGACGCTGATGATAGCCGCCGCCCCGCCCTCTGTCTTCGCCCAGCGATTGCCGGAGCTGACGCAGATCCTCCAATCTTTCCATTTCACGCCGCCATCCTCCGCCCAGGCCAAGACGCGCACCGTATTGCAATACCAGCGCGTCACCGATTCTCGCGAACAGGCATTTTCCACCGAGACCCCCGTTGGATGGCGCAGTGAGATTGGAACCTACCGGCCCATGGTGGGCGACTACAGGATGGAAACCCAGACTCAATCCCCGGACGGGACCATACTGTGTTTTGCTGGAGACCGCAATATCGGTCGCTTCATTACGCCGACGCAACAGATGGTTCAATTTAACGTCCGCGAAGGCGGCTACTACAATCCTTCTGGCTCGGTCAGCTACAGCGTTCTTCGGTATTTGCCGGGCTTGCAATTCGCACAGTATTATCTGAGTCGTCGATTCCCCGGAGCGCGGATCCTCAGATCGAACGACCTCCCACAAGTCACCGCCCAAGCCTCCGCGCTCCGCTATCGCCATGGCAACCCCAACGGTGCCCGGCTCGATACCGGTGAGATCGAGTTCGAGTTTCAGGGCAAGCAGGGCTACGTATTTGTGACCACGGAGATCACGGCGGGCATGTTGGGGGCCTACTTTTGGAATGTTGTGAACCTGACCGGCTATCTTGCCGCCTCTGACGGCACCGCGACGGCTGCGGAGGTAACCCGCCACCTGATGGACAGCGGCCGTCCAAACCCGCAATGGGTGATTCGCGAGTACCGGATGCAGGCAGTCGAGGCTCAGCAGGGGATCGACGCGATGAAGGCGGTAAATGAAGTTTGGAGCCAGACCCTGGCCCAACGCTCCGAAGTGAACTCCCGCAATAGCCGCCTGGCGGGTGATGGCCTCTCCGGTCAGTTCCGCATGCTGGACCCCAACACTGGCCAACAGGTGAACGTGCAGGCTAGCTCTAACTTCTTTTATAGAGTCAATCAGACCAACGTCGTGATCGGGGTGAACCACGAGTTGGGATCGAATACTCCAATCGACGTGACTCGGCTGTTGCGGATCGACGTTGAGGCGCGGCGCTGATTTAGGTCACGTTTATCGTTCACAAGGAAAATAAATAAATATCTCGTCAATAAGTCATTTATTTTCTACATTTTTAGATATTTACTATTCAATACAACCAAGAGTTGATCAGAAATGCCGTTGTAGTCTAAATGGCGTGTCGAGGTTTACTCTCCTTTCTGGCTGGCGTGGCGTGTGTATGCCGCGCCACTTTTTTTGAGAGTGCTGCCTCGCGCGAACGAAAGGAAGACTCGATGAACTTCGAAATCAACTTCTTGAGGCGGTTGACCCCCGCTGTCGTTTTATTTGCCGCTATCTTCGCCACATGCGAGGCAGGCAACTCTCAGCCGGTTCTGACCAGCATTCAGGACATGGTGTATTTAGCTGATGGATCGCGATTCAACGGCTTAGTCTACGTCGAATGGAAGAGTTTCGACACCTCGAACGGTGCCGTCATTGGCCAGTACAACAAAGTAATTCGAATTGTCGATGGTTTGCTTCAAGTGAAATTGGCGCCCACAGCCACCACGACAAATGCGTATTACACGGCAAAATTTTCGAGCGGAGGCCGTGTCTTGTTTGCAGAAGTATGGGCGGTGCCGCAGTCGACAGCAGTCCTCAAGCTTCGCGATATCCGTGCCGTGTTACTGCCCGGCGGATATGTATCAGGGCCAAGCACCGTCAGTGGAGGCACGGGAGGAAATACCGGGGGATCCATCGGTGCTGACACCAGCGGAAGCTTCATCGACGCCGAGACGCCCGCTGGCTTGGTCAATGGTAGTAATCAGGTGTATACATTGGCGGCGACACCGCTTCCAGCCACGACTCTTTCCTTGTATCTGAACGGCGTTTACCTGAGTGCCGGAGTAGATTACACAATCACCGGCAACACCATCACGTTTATTGCCGGCGTGACACCACAATCGGGCGACGTATTCCGCGCGTTTTATCGCACGGGTGCGATCGGCGGTGGTCCGCACTCGCTGCTAAGCGACACTCATAGCGATACCTTTACCGAGGCCGTTCAACGCGGAGATCTGATCGTTGGTCAGGGCGCGACAACCAAGTGGATGCGGCTTCCACTGGGCACGGCCAACCGTTGTTTGGTTTCAAATGGGTTGGATGCGGTCTGGAACGCCTGCCTGTTTACGGGCTTCACCAGCGGTGCCGTGCCGTTCGTAAGTTCATCCGCGATTCTGGCGCAGGACGCGTCGTCGTTCTTCTGGGATGCGACCAACAAGCGTCTGGGTCTGGGCACCAATGCCCCAACAGCCAATCTCACGATTCAGGCATCGGGTTCGCAGGGCTCGACACATTTCACTCGTTGGCTCAGTTCCACCGGGGCCGAGTTGGCCCGGATGGAGTCCGATGGTTCTCTAGTAGCTCAGCGGCTTCAAACGACGACCACCTCCGCCCGCGCCGCGTGGCGTGACGGCGGTAGCGGCGGAGACCCAACATCGAAACAGAATGGCGATTTCTGGTTTAACAACGCGCAACAGGCGCGCAAGTCATACGAAGCCGGACAGACCCATCCGTTACCACAAGTTCTCTGCAGCGTCGCCGGAGGCTCTACCAGCGCCACGGCTTCGACGCAACTCGGTTCCTGCACGATACCGGCCTTCTTCCTGGATGCTGGCGACCGCCTTGAGGTGATCGTCGATTACGAACATACGGGCTCGGCCAGCGCTTTCACGGCGGAATTTCGTACAGGTTCAACGATCGTATGGAGCCGCAGTTTCAGCGCCAGCGATTCGTTGGCGACAGTGCGCACCTTTATCGGTCTCTACCCGAGCGGACTCACAGCCACGCCGGTTTCCGGCGCTTGGTCAAGTAGCAGCTTCGGCGTCACGACAGCGCTGGCTGGCGCGCTTACCGCCGCAAGCCTGGACAACCGGGCGGCCTTCACAATTTCGATGCGCGGTAGTCTTTCGACATCCTCAGGAGACAGCCTCGCAATCCGGAATTACACCGTGATCCGGTACCCAGCCCAATTCAACCCCTAAGCTCGATTTGGGAGGAGGCCGAGCACCCCTCCTCCCAACGAAACCCCATTCATAGTATTCTCGATAGAGAATAGTATTATGGAAGTCCCCATTCCCGTTGAAGCTCAGTTCGATCAGACTGTGCAAGCCGACCTCGCCCTTTTTCGCAGCCAAGTTGCCGACTTTCTCGCGGGCAAACTGACGGACGACGAGTTTCGCGCTTTCCGACTGCGTCGCGGCGTCTATGGTCAACGCCAGGCCAACATTCAGATGATCCGCACTAAGGTCCCCGGTGGCTTGGCGACGTCCGGACAAATGGAGCGGATGGCGGACATCGCCGACAAGTATGCGGGAGGTAAGGGCCACCTTACCACTCGACAGAACATGCAGTTCCACTTTATTCCTCTGGCGCAGGTGCCTGATCTTTTGGGGGAATTGGCCGCCGTTCGCCTCACCACCCGCGAGGCCTGCTACAACACGGTCCGCAACGTCACCGGCTGCACCCTCGCCGGCATCAGTTCAACGGAAGTCTTCGATATCTCTCCCTACCTGCGCCAAGCCGCCTACGCGTTTTTGCATCAGGACCTCACGGATAATCTTCCTCGTAAATTCAAGATCGCGTTTTGCGGCTGCGGCAAAGATTGCGCCGTCGGTGGATTGCATGACCTCGCCTTCAACGCCGAAGTGCGTGATGGCCAGCGGGGCTTCCGAGTTTTGGCGGCTGGCGGCTTGGGGCCGCTGCCCAGCGAGGCCCAACTCCTGGACGAGTTCCTTCCCGTCGAACGCCTCGTCAACCGTTGCGAGGCCGTCATCCGCGTTTTTGGCAAGTACGGCAATCGTAAGAATAAGCACAAGGCGCGGCTGAAGTTCATCGTTCGCGAGCGGAGCTGGGACTGGTTTAAAGAGCAGGTTGAGGTTGAATACGCCGACATCCTCGCCCACGGCGGCATTGCAGCGCCCGAAGCCGTTCCGGAAGGCTTTGGCGCATTTTCCAAGTCGGCACCGTCACTGGGCCGTGAAGCACTGCTGCCCGTCCTGCCGGATCTTCCTCCCGACTACGAGCACTGGCTGCGCACCAATGTGCAACCTCAGCGCCAGCCTGGCAACGTCGTTCTAACCGTCAAGGTCCCGCAAGGCAACATGGTGTCGGGTCAAATGCGCACCATCGCTCAAATCGCTCGTTCCGCTGGCGACGGCTTGGTCCGCATTACGATCGACCAGAACCTGCAGATCGCCTGGATCGAACAAAGCCGTCTGCGCGAAATCTACTCTCTGCTGCAGCAAGCAAGGCTGGCTGAGTCCGGTGCCGATGAAATCGACGACATCGTCACTTGCCCCGGTGCCTGGAGCTGCAATCTGGGTATCACCAAGACGATGAATCTGGGCGAAGCGCTGCGCGTCTCTCTGGCCAATCATCCCGACGCTCTGGTTCGCAAGCTGCACATTAAAGCCAGCGGCTGTCCCAATTCTTGCGGCCAGCATTGGATCGGGGACTTGGGCTTCTTTGGCAACGTCCGCAAAGTAAATGGTCGCGAGATCCCTTATTACCAGATGCTGCTCGGCGGAGGTAAGGACCGCGAAGGCATGTTGAAGTACGGCTTCACCATCCAGAGCCTTCCCGCGAAGTCGATCCCTGAAGCCGTCAAGCGGACGCTGGACCACTATGTCTCCAACCGGCAAGTCAACGAAAGCTTCCGCGAGTACGTTCTACGTCACAAAGTGGAGATTTTCCGTACGCTAACGGCTGACCTAGCAAAGCCGATGGAAATTGAGCCCGACATGTATCAAGACTGGGGTGACTCAGAACCCTTCAGTCTGCAACTTGGGCGAGCCGAATGCGCCGCTTAGAAGCTTAAGAGCGACCGCGCTGCTTGGATGTGGCCGTCGCAGAATTGACCCTTGGATGATCGTGCGCGACGGCGGCGGCGAGGGTTCCCAATTGCACCGGCACGCTAGTATCGATCATCTCGAACATTGTCGCGATCGGCAGCCCCTCGGCCTCTTTGGTAAAGTTCAGTTCGCGCTCATGGGCGTCGAAATCGATTCGCAGGCAGTCGCCGTCGTCTATTTGCTGGGTCGCCAAGAGGTTCGATAGTGGCTGCACCAGCAAACGCTCCATGCTGCGCTTCAAATGCCGGGCACCGTAGCGAGGATCCAGCCCTTCGGCCAACAGGAAGCTCTTGGCGTCATCAGAGACGGCGAAGACAAACTTCTTCTGGTTGACCCCCGCCAGCAGCCGATGCTGGAAAATCGCCAATTCGATATCAAGAATCCGCCGAAGGTCCTTATCAGCCAGACCCTTGAAAACGACCACCTTGTCCAGGCGGTTCATGAACTCTGGCGTAAACTTGCGCCGTGCCGCCTCAACTCCAGTCTTGGCCATCTTCGCGTCCAGCTTGACGGGGTCCGCTCCGTCCTGGCGCAAAGCCCGAGCGAATCCCATTTTAGGATTCCCAATCTGACTCATCTCCGCTGCGCCGAGGTTGCTGGTCATGAAGATCATCGCCCGCGAGAAATCCACTTTACGGTTGTCGCCAAGCGTAAGGATTCCTTTGTCCAAGATCCCCAAAAGCAAATTCCAGAGGGCGTCGCTGGCCTTTTCGATCTCATCGAACAACACAAAGCTCAGCTTGATGTCGTCGTTCCAATACTGATTTAAGGCGTCCTGGCTGAGCAGCGCCTGTGTCTCGCGATGGCCCAGGTATCCCGGAGGACTGCCGATCAGTTTGGCGATCTCATGACTGTGCTGGAATTCGGCGCAGTCGATCTTCACGACTGGGCTCGGACGCCGCAATAAACATTCCGCCGCCGCCTCCACAAGCCTCGTTTTGCCCGTGCCAGTCGGGCCCAAGAACAAAAAACTGCCAATCGGGCGTCCCGGCGAAGTCAGGCCAGTCGTGTACATCTGGAACATGTTCACGATCTGCCCGATTGCGTCGTCCTGCCCGGCAATCAATTGGCGCAGGCGATATTCAAGATACGACGCGTCCTTACCGGTGCGCTTGGGGTCCAACGCGGCCCGCATCTTGCGCGGCGCCATGCTCAACCCAAGGATACTGCGGCCGTAGTTTAAAGGGTGCAACGTCACGTCTTCTAGCACTGCACTTTCAGGGCCAGTCTCAATTCGGGTTTCAGCATTCGTCCCAAGGCGCAAGTCAAGGTTCCTTAGTTTCTTATTCGGCCCTGCGCGGGGAATCTTTAGGAACTCGTCGTTATACTGAAGAGAATGCCGGACATGAGCCTGTTTTGGCTGCGAATCGCGGCAATCCTCTACGCTGCGGGCCTTTTCCGCACCCTTTGGACCTTTCTCCAGACTCGCCAGAGCGAAGGCCCAAACGCCCCGGGTTTGGCCGTCTTGGGAAGTTTCGCTGTCGGTGCCGTTCTCCACACGGTCTCGATCGTCGAGAGGGCGCTCACCGTAGGTCACCTGCCCGTCGACAACTTCTTTGAGTCCGTCAGCCTCTTCGCCCTGCTCTTGGCCCTACTCTATCTTTTCGTTTACTGGCGCTACAGCTTCTATTCGATCGGCATTCTCTTGTTCCCGATCGTCGCCGTGCTCACTTGGATCGCCTCCACCGAGAGTCCGATCACGGTCTGGTCCAACAGCCGCGTCCGCGACGCTTGGCTGATCGTCCACGTTTCGCTCATTCTGTTCGGCATCGCCAGTGTTTGTCTAACAGCCGGGGCTTCGATTTTCTATCTAGTCCAAGAGCGCAAACTCAAACTCAAGGACCTGGCCGGGGCCTCCCGCCTGCCCGCCCTGCGCACCTTGGACAGCCTCATCAATCGCGCAATGGGCCTGGGCTTCGTCTTCACCACGCTCGGCGTGCTGGCTGGGGCAACGTGGGCCTACATCGAGAGTGGCACGCGTTGGATGACCAACGCCAATGTCCAGTTCGCTCTCTTTACCTGGCTTTTTTATTTGACGATGATCTTTCTGCGGACCAGCCAAGGCTGGCGGGGGCGGAAGACGGCATTCATGGCGCTGGGTCTGCTTGGATTCTCCGCCCTCACTTGGGCGACGCACGTGGGATTGAGGACCACCCTCGAGCGATGAGCCGCTTTGCGATTTGCGGGCTCAGCCATCGCACCGCGCCCGTCGAGGTGCGGGAGAAGCTGGCGCTGCCCGCCACTTCCCTGCCCGCCGCGCTCACCGACCTCAACCTCCAAAGCGGGGTGCGCGAAAGCTTGATTCTGTCCACCTGCAATCGGGTCGAGCTCGCCTTCGCGCTTGACGATAGCGCCAGCCTGGACGACGCGCTCAACAGTTTCTTGTTGAAGCAGAGCAGTATTGGCCTTGCCGCCGTCGATCCCTACATCTATAAGCTCGAAGGCCGCGACGCCGTTCGTCATCTCTTCCGCGTCGCCTCCAGTCTCGATTCGATGGTGGTCGGCGAGCCGCAGATCCTCGGCCAGTTGAAAGAAGCCTACTCCCTGGCCAAAGAGATGGGGACCATCGCCACGCAACTCGATCAACTCGTCACCCGCGCCTTTCATGTCGCCAAACGCGTTCGCTCCGAGACGGCCATCGGCGATAGCGCCGTCAGTGTGAGCTATGCGGCGGTAGAGTTGGCGCGGGAGATCTTTGGCAACCTCGCGGGCAGCAAAGTGATGCTGATCGGTGCCGGCAAGATGAGCGAGTTGGCAGCGCGCCATCTGCGCAACACCGGTGCCAAGCAAATCTACGTCACCAACCGCACGCATGAGCGCGCGGTCGAGCTTGCGCGCCTCTTTGAAGGCTGGATCATCGACTTCGCCTCCTTCAAACAAACGCTGCCCAGTGTCGACATCGTCATCACCTCCACCGGAGCGCGCGAACCGATTCTCACCAAAGAGGACATGCGCACGGTTATGAAGGCGCGACGCAACAAGCCGATGTTCATCGTTGACATCGCCGTGCCGCGCAACGTCGAACCCGGCGTCAACGAGATCGACAACGTCTTCCTCTATGACATCGACGATTTACAGAAAGTGGTGGAGCGCAACGTTCTTGGTCGCCAGACGGCCGCTGAGCATGCGGCCCGCATCATCGAAGAAGAAGTTCAATGGCTGGAAGGCAGGATGCGCGAGCGTGAAGTCTCGCCCGCCATCGTAGCCTTACAGGGGCGGCTTGAAGAGATCCGCGCCGCCGAAATCGAACGCCACCGCAACAGGCTGGGGGCCCTAAGCCCCGCACAAGAAGAAGCGCTCGAAGCCCTAACCCGCGGCATCATCAACAAGGTCGCTCATGGAGCCATCGCCGAACTCCGCCGCCAAGGCGCGCAAGGCGACCCAACCGCGCTGATCGAAACGATCCGCCGTACTTTCCGTTTGGAGACTCACGAATGATCGTCATCGGTTCACGCGGCTCAATGCTAGCCCTCTGGCAAGCGAATCACGTTCAGGCACTGCTCCGAGGTCACGGCCTTGAGGCCCGCATCGAAGTAATCCAGACAACCGGAGACAAAATCACCAACGTGCCGCTCTCACAGTTGGGCGCGCAGACCTCCACCAAAGGCCTCTTCACCAAGGAACTCGAAGAAGCCCTGATCGACCGCCGCATCGATATCGCGGTCCACAGCCTCAAAGACATGCCGACGGACCTGCCCCCGGGCTTGGCCATCGTCGCCGTGCCTGAGCGCGAAGACCCACATGACGCAATGGTTGGCAGCACGCTCGACACGTTGCCGCTGGGCGCCGTTATCGGCACCAGCGCTCTGCGCCGCCAGGCGCAGTTGCAAGCGCTCCGTCCCGACCTCGAGATTCAATCGATTCGCGGCAACGTGGACACCCGCCTGCGCAAGTTGGATGAAGGGCAGTACAAAGCCATCGTGCTCGCCTGCGCCGGGCTCAAGCGTCTGGGCTGGGGCAGCCGCATTGCCGAAACTCTGGACGCCTCTCGCGTTTGCCCTGCCGTAGGACAAGGCGCCCTCGCCATCGAAGCCCGCACCGGCGACACAGCCACCAGCATCCTCACTCACACACCTACCTGGAACGCCGTGCGGGCCGAGCGCGCCTGCCTGCGAGAGTTTGGCGGCGGCTGCCAGATTCCGCTCGGTGCCTACGCCACGCACAAACAGCAAGGCGTGTTGCATCTCGAGGCAGTCGTTGCCTCGCCCGATGGGTTAGTCGTCATCCGCCACTACGCGCAAGGCACAGACCCTGAGGCGCTGGGTAAGATTGTCGCCGCCGGCCTGATTCAACGGGGCGCGCACGAGGTGTTGGGTTGAAAGTTTACCTGGTGGGTAGCGGACCGGGCGATCCGGAACTGCTCACGGTCAAGGCCCGGCGCTTGCTCGAAACCGCCGATCTCGTCCTCTACGATCACCTCTCCAGTTCCGACGCGCTGCGCCTGGCGACTCGGGCCGAGAAAATCTATGTCGGCAAACAACGCGACGATCACAGCTTCCCTCAGGATGAGATCGGCCAGATGCTCATTGCGCAATGGAAAACCGGCAAGCGCGTCGTGCGCCTCAAAGGCGGCGACCCTTACATCTTCGGGCGCGGCGGCGAAGAGTGCGAAGCGTTGGCCCGCGCGGGTGTCCCCTTCGAAGTCGTCCCCGGAGTCTCGGCCGCCATCGGTGCCGGCGCCTACGCGGGAATCCCGCTCACGCACCGCGATCACGCCTCCTGCGTGGCCTTCGTCACGGGCCACCATCCGTCGTCGATGGACTGGAGCAAAGTGGCGCACGCCGACACACTGGTTATTTTCATGGGAGCTTATCATTTCCCTGAGATCGCCGCGGCGCTGATCGCCGCCGGGCGCTCGCCGGATACGCCAGCAGCCGCCGTCAGTTGGGCCACGAGACCTGAGCAACGCACGGTCCATGGCACCATCGCGACTCTCGCCGCGCAGAAGATTCAATCCCCCGCCATCCTCTACATTGGAGGCGTGGCGGGCTTGACCGCAGATCTGAATTGGTTTGAAAGACTGCCGCTCCACGGCATCCGCGTCGCTATTACGCGGCCTTACGCACAGTCACCCAACACTGCCTACAAACTGATGGCTCTGGGTGCCGAAACGATCGAATATCCGACGATCGAGATCGCTCCGCCTCTCAGCTACGACGCGCTAGACCAGGCCATCGCCAAGCTCGAGAGCTACGACTGGCTCATCTTCACAAGTGTCAATGGTGTGCGCGCCTTCGCCGATCGTCTCGCTGCCTCGCCTCGCGATCTGCGCGCTCTGCGAGCCAAGCTCTGCACGGTGGGCCCGATGACCCGCAAGACCGTCGAAGAGATGCACCTCAAGGTGGACGTCGTTCCCAAAGAGTATGTGGCCGAGAGCATTGTCGCCGCCATGGCCGCCTACGACATGCAAGGCAAGCAAGTACTGATCCCGCGGGCCGCCATTGCGCGCGACACCGTGCCCGACGCACTTAAGGCCATGGGTGCGGCTGTGACCATTGCCGAAGCCTACCGGACAATCGTGCCGGCATCCGGTGCCGCCCCGCTCGCCGATTGGGTCACCTTCACCAGTTCTTCAACCGTCAAGAACTTTATCGCGCTGAACGATCCAGACACAATTCGCCGCTACAAGACGGCAAGCATTGGCCCGATTACGACGGAGACCCTGCGCATGCATGGCGTCGAACCCACGGTCGAAGCCACGCCTCACACCACAGAAGGAGTTATCGATGCCATCCTCCGCTATCACCATCCGCAAGGCTGAGCCCGCAGACGCGGCCCACTTCGTGCACTTCAATACGGCGATGGCCTGGGAAACCGAAGCCCTCAAACTGGACGAGGAGAAGATTCGCGCTGGCGTCGATGGGCTTTTTGCCAAACCGCAATATGGCTTTTATGTTTTGGCCGAGCGTGACGGCGCGGTGGCTGGCGGCCTGATGATCACCTTCGAGTGGAGCGACTGGCGCAACAAAGTCTTCTGGTGGATTCAGAGCGTCTACGTGCTGCCGGAGCATCGCGGCCAAGGGATTTACCGTTCGCTCTACGATGGCGTCAAGCGGATGGCGGCGGCGGGCGGGGAATGCTGCGGCTTCCGGCTCTATGTCGAGAAGACGAACACGGCGGCGCAAGAAGTCTATAAGAAGCTCGACATGGAAGAGAGCCACTACGCCATGTTCGAGGCCGGTCTCTAGCCTGCGGAACACCGCTTCCAGAATCCTGAAGATGGTCGTTTCGTTAGGTAGGGAGAATCAGAAAAGTCTTTGACTCCCCCCAACCCGTTGTCCTCGGCGAAGTCTTCGAGCGTGCTTTTGACGCGTTCGACGACCTGAACGGCACCGAAGACATGGGGCTGCGCTTCCCAGCCGGTCGCTTTCACATCTACGACGACGGCTTGGACGCCGTTGTGGAGATCCACGCCGACAGGCGGGGCTTCCCGTTGGTAAATAAAGCTGCACTCACACTGACGATTTCTGGATGTGACGCGGAAGTAGCCCCTTGAGGGGCCACAAAAATCGCCGATGCAAGAAAGCATTAACCGATCGCTGAACAGAAATCCTTTGTGACGGAGGGACTGCCTGCCGACACAAACCTAAGAGCCTCGGCAAGCGCCGCCGGCTATCGGGTCAGTGTGGTGTTCATCTGTCTCAATAATTCACTGTTGAATGTGCTTCGCGTGGAGGAGCGAGTAGCATTAGGAGGCCACGACGTCAAAGCCAAGGCACTTCGCCTCTGCTACAACCGCG
>JANXUM010000405.1 GCA_025356215.1 Bryobacter sp.
GTGATCGCATCCATGGCGGCGCTGGTGATCGGGGTGATCTGGGTGCCGGATAGTCCGACGGAGTAAGCCCGCCGCCAGCCATCGCGCTCACTCAACCACACAAAGCCTTTGTGGTCTTTGAGCCAATCGAAGCTTTCTGTCGTCCGCGCCGCCCCTGAGCCCTCGGGCAGATCCACCCACGCTTCGTCGAGATCCTGAAAGACCATTCGAGTGGCGCCCGTTGCCGCGTCGCTCAGGTACACCGTGGCTACGCTCTGGCGTCGATTGAGCTGCCCGATCGCCAGATGTCCCGCATCGGCCCAATCCATTCGGAACAGGTAGTTGCCCCGCGCATCCCCGGGCACTTGCATCCAGCGCGGAGCACCGCCCTCAATGCTGACGGTGCCAATGCGCACCGCCGCGTTTTTCGTGCCGGCTTTCGGATAAGGAAAGCTGGTCAGCTTCGGGTAAGTCGAATCGGTGTTGTTGATGATCGTGAACTCGGAAACATCGCTCTCATCAAACTGCCAGAACGCAAGATGCTTTCCGTCCGGGGCCCAGCGAAAGCCATCGCGAATGTTGAGCTCTTCCTCGTTCACCCAATCGGAGGCGCCATTCACCAGTGTGAGAGTGCCGTCGGATGTCAGGGCAAGGATGGAGTTGTTGGCGAGGGTTTCCACATAAAGATTGTTCGCCCGCACGTAGGCGACCTTGGCGCCGTCTGGAGAAAACTTCGCGAACATCAGCGACGATGCCGGCGCATCTCCACCCAGCTTCTTCAGCGCGCTTGTTGCGCGATCGAGCAACCAATAATCGCCCCGCGTATTGGTGCGCCAGGTCCGGCGCGATTCGGTAAAGATCAGCAGGCGCTTTTGCTCTTTGTCCCACTCGTAGTCTTCGATCGTGAGTGGCTTGGCCGCACCGGTGGGCTTCAACTGCGCGGCGGCCACCAGGATCGAACGCTTGCCGCTGGCCGTATCGTACTCGACAATGTCGCGCGCGCCGGGGATCGCCGTCGAGGCCTCAAGCGTCGTGTAGGCGGAGCCACCGCGAATCCACCGCGCCGGCCCGAACGATTTTGAAGCGAACGCTTTCGTGCTGAAGATCCGCTTCAGGCTCTGGGTCAACTCGTCGGAAGCCTCCAGCGTTGAGGGCGCGGTTAGAATCAGCAAGACGAGCAGGGAAGCGACGCGTGGATGCATCTTTCGATTAGACTACGGGTGATCGAAGCTTGAGGTAATTTGCCGACTATGAATCAGACCATCAAACGAATGTTGCTGGCTGGGCTGTTTGCGGGCTTGTTGGTTGTTTTTGCGCAGACGCAATCGAGCCCGGTGAAGCAAGTGGCACCGGGCGTGTGGGTACGCCTGGGCGACCGCACACGCAATCAACCGGCCAACGCGGGCTGGGTGATCTTCAAAGACTACGTGCTGGTGGTGGATGCCAACTTCCCCTGGGGCGCAAAGGAAATCCTGCCCGAGATCCGTAAGACCTCGAACAAACCGATCCGTTTTGTGTTTAACACGCACTATCATGGCGACCATGCTTTTGGCGGCAACATCTTCACCGATGAGGGCGCGCAGATCGTATGTTCTTCCGACTGTGCCGCAGAATCGAAGACGAAGGGGCAAGCGGATTGGGATCGCGACAGGGCCACGGGCGACTACAGCTTGAAGGCCTACAAGCTGGCGCACCCGACGATTTCGTTTGGCAACTCGATGGCGTTTGACGATGGCGAGCATCGCGTCGAACTGATCCTGATGGGCCCTGGGCATAGCAAGGGCGACGCGGTGGCTTGGCTGCCGAAGGAGAAGATCCTGTTCACCGGTGACTTGTGTGTGAACTGGGGTACGGGCAACAACGCGGCGGACGCGGACGCCGATCACGACAACTGGCTGCGCGCGCTGGACCGCATGGCGGCATTGGCACCGTCGATCGTCGTCGTGGGGCACGGGACCTTGGGTGGGCTCTCTGACCTGCGCGCGCAACACACCTACATGGCAGATATGATCGACACGGTGCGGCGCGGGATTGCGGCGGGCAAGAGCGAGGACGAGATCGCCCAGACCGATTTGACGCGTCACAAGATCGGGTCCGACAAGGCTCGCAATGTTTCGTCGTTGAAGGCGGTTTATAAGAAGCTGAAGCCGTAGGCGGCTACGCGACAGCGTAGAAGTATTCTTCGCGCGCGATCTTGCCGTCCACGACTGTGAAGAGCGCGACTTCGTCAAACAGCATCCGTGCTCCGGACTCTTGATTGGTGAAGTCAAAAGTAAGCTGCAAGGCGAAGCTGTCCCGGTTGACGTAGGGGCCGGCGGCGGTGAAGCTGTGCACCTCGTTGACGCCGTACCACCAAACATTTTTGCTCATGACGGCTTCTTTGCCGCGAAGTTCGCGCGCCAATGGGCCGAGATCCTCGGGCTCGACGCTGACAACATCGTCGGCGTATAAAGTGTCCACGGCCTCGATATGCTTCCCCTCGCGGCACAGGGCTAAGAGTTGAGCGGCAACTTCAGTGGTGGTCATTTCGAAAATGATAGCAGTCTACTTGGTGGCGGCCACGCCCACCACGGCGTGCCAGAGGAACTGCACCAAGCCGTGCAGCGAATCCTCGCTCAATCGCTCTACATCGCTGTGCCAGCCGTGCTCGGCAAATTCTGCCTCGTCAAAACGCGGCCCGATGCCATATGCCTGCACGCCTCTGGCGCGCAACTGGGCCATGTCTGTGGCACCTGTAGTCATGCCGGGCACCGTAATCGCCTTGGGATATATGCGGCGCTGGACGGCTTCCAGCGTGCGAAACATCTCGTTATCGAGACGGCTGGGCGCAGCGTTGGGGCGCCCAGGCGCGGCGGGTACAATTTTGACGCTGGGATCGCCGATGACGCGCGTCATCTCTGCGTAGAACTTGGTCATGTCCTCGTCGGGCAGGGCGCGAATGTCGAGCATCGCTTCGGCTTGCGACGGAATGACATTCTCGCGAAAGCCCGCCGTGAGCATGGTCGGCGAGATCGAGGTGCGCAAGATCGAATACTTACCCAAGTCTTGCTCAGCGAAAAAGTTCTGGATGGCGGCGCTCTTTTGCGGATCGACCAAGCCGTTGTAGCGTGCGGCCTCGTCGGGCGGGCTGATCGTTCCCAAGCGTTCGAAGAAGGTGCGGGTAACGTCGTTAAGGCGCATCGGCGGCTCCCAGGCGCTGATCTTGCTCACCGCCGTTGAGAGGTGGGCGACGGCGTTATCGCGGCGGGGGCGGCTGCCATGGCCCGAGGTGCCTGTGGCCACAAGCTTGGCGCGGCGGGGTACCTTTTCGGTTGCGGCGATCTCAACATAGCGAACCACGCCGTTTTCAGAATGGACGAAACCCCCTTCGGCCAGCGCGTATTCAGCTTCAATCTCAGCCCAATGTTGCTGGACCATGAAGTCGATGCCTAGCTGGCCGCTCTCCTCACTGGCCTCGGCGAGGAAGATCACGTCGCGGTCCAGCGGCACTTTCAAGCGTTTCAATTGCAGCATCAGCATCAGACCGGCGGCGACGCAGTCCTTGTTGTCGGTGGTGCCGCGGCCCCAGATGTAGCCGTCCTTGAGCACCGCGCCAAAGGGATCCACGGGCCACTTTTCTCGCTGCACGCCCACCGTGTCGGTGTGGCCCATGATCAGGATCGGCTTCTTGCTCCCGTTGCCCTTAAGGCGGGCGACCAGGTTGGCGCGACCGGGCTCGGCGGCGAAGATCTTATAGGGGATTCCTTCGCGATCGAAAGCAGCCTTCAGGTAGTTGACGACGGCTGTCTCGTTGCCAGGCGGGTTGGCGGTATTGATGCGGACGATCGACTGAAAGTGCAGAAGGCTTTCGGCCTTCAACTTTTCCCAATCGACGGTGGGCTCGGCGGCGCTGGCGGTGAGCGCGATGAGGAAGCAGAGCGGCTTGAACATTCGGGTAGCTTAGCAGCTTCGCGTGTCGCGCTAGACTCGTCTCGATGCGGACTCTGCTGCTGACGGTCGCGGCCTTGGCCTGTTTCGCCGGCAACTCTCTGCTGGCGCGCTTGGCGCTGCGCGGGGGCGAGTTGGACGGCGGCAGCTTCACCGCTGTCAGGATCGTGAGCGGCGCGTTGACACTCGCGGCGCTGGTGGCCTTCAGGCGGGGAGGATTGCGGGCAATCGCCAATGGCGGATCGGCGCGGGCGGCCTTCGCCTTGTTTGCCTACGCAATTCTTTTCTCGCTGGCCTACCTTACGCTCAGCGCGGGCACTGGCGCGTTGATCTTGTTTGCCGCCGTGCAGATCACGATGTTGAGCGCGGGCGTTGCGCGCGGACATCGCCCCGGCGGCGCGGAGTGGTGCGGCTTGGCGCTGGCCTTTGGCGGCTTGGTGTATCTGGTGTCACCCGGCTTGAGCGCGCCGCCCGTTGTGGGCGCGGCGCTAATGGCGGCGGCTGGGGCGGCCTGGGGCTTCTATACGATGGCGGCCAAGGGCGCGGGCTCGCCGCTTGAGGCAACCGCCGGCAACTTTGCGCGGGCCACGCCGATGGCTCTGGCAGGGTGTTTGGCGATGTGGGCGGGGGGCGGAGCTCATATGAGCTTTGCGGGCGCGGGGCTGGCGGTGGCCTCCGGCGCGCTGACGTCGGGCCTGGGTTATGCGATCTGGTACACGGCGCTGGAGACGCTGCCCGTGAGCCGCGCGGCGATTGTGCAGTTGACAGTGCCGCTGATTGCCGCCGTTGCCGGCGTCGCGCTGTTGGGCGAGGCGATGAGCTGGCGTTTGGCGGTGGCCGCAGCGACGATCCTGGGCGGAGTGGGGCTGGCGCTGACGGGCAAGGCGCGCAACTAACGGGTTAGACTGAGTCTCATTCGTATGAGAACTCTGATTTGCCTGCTCTCCATCGCCGCGCTGTCAACCGCTCAGATACCCACCGCGCCCGCGCCACCGGAGCCCGCACCGGGCAGCCGCTTTGTGCGCGAGAACTACACCAAGTTTGAGCACCGCATTGCGATGCGCGACGGAGTCAAGCTCTTTGCGAGCGTCTACATCCCCAAGGACGTCTTCACCGATGGCAAGAGCTATCCGATCATGCTGAGCCGCACGCCCTACAACGTGGCGCCCTATGGGCTGGATCAATACCGGCCGGCGCTGGGGCCGTCAGAGTTGTTTGCGCGCGAGAAATTCATCTTTGTCTATGAGGACGTGCGCGGGCGCTTTATGAGCGAGGGCGACTTCACCATCATCCGCCCGCAAAAGCCCAACAAGCGCGGGCCGCAAGACACCGATGAGAGCACCGACGCCTACGACACCATCGACTGGCTGGTGAAGAATCTCCCAGGCAACAGCGGCAAAGTGGGCATGTGGGGCATTTCGCAACCCGGCTTCTTTACAACCGCCGGGATGATCGACGCGCATCCGGCACTGGTGGCGGCCTCGCCCCAGGCCCCGGTCACCGACTACTATCTCGGTGACGACAGCTATCACAATGGCGCGTTCATGTTGGCGCACCGCTTCCGTTTTTATCAGGGCTTCCGTCAACGCGAGGGCGAGCCCGCGCCGCCGCCAAAGGCGCAGCCATTTGATTCCGGCACGCCCGACGGCTACGACTTCTATTTGAGCCTGGGCTCGCTCGCCAACGCCGACGAGAAGTACTTCAAACACCAGCAGCCCTTCTGGCTCCAGAACATCGACAACACCACTTACAACGAGTTCTGGAAGGCGCGCAGCATTTGGCGCTATCTGACTGGAATCAAGCCAGCGGTGATGACGGTGGGCGGCTGGTATGACCAGGAGGACAGCCAGGGCCCCCTGCGCATGTACGATTTCATGCAGAGCAATCAACCGCCTAAGACACACATGCTGGTGATGGGGCCGTGGAATCACGGCGGCTTTTCGCGCGGCGACGGCGACAAGCTCGGCAACGTCAACTTCGGGTCGAAAACGGGCGTCTACTATCGCGAGAAGATCGAGCTGCCCTTCTTTCTTTACCACCTGAAGGGGCGGGGCGAGGGCGCCTTCCCGCGCGCCCATGTCTTCCAAACGGGCCTGAATCAGTGGCGTAAGTTTGACTCCTGGCCGCCCGCCGCCGTTAAGCCCACCGAGTTGTTTTTGGACGGCAAGGGACGGCTGGCCTGGCAGCAACCTGGCGCCGTGGCCTTTGACGAATACATCTCAGACCCCGAGAAACCCGTGCCCTACGTCGGCTACATCTCGATGGCCGTGCGCAACGACTACATGACCGAGGACCAGCGCTTTGCCGCCGCACGGCCCGACGTGCTGGTCTACAAGACAGAGCCGCTCGATCGCGACATCACCGTCCTTGGTCCGATCTCGGTTGACCTGAAGGTATCCACCAGCGGCACCGATTCGGACTTTGTCGTGAAAGTGATCGACGTCTATCCGTCCGACATGCCGGACTACAACGCCACGCAGCCCGCGCCCGCCGTCGAGCCAGCCAGCGCCGTCAAGATGGGCGGCTACCAGCAACTGATTCGCGGCGAACCCTTCCGCGGTAAGTACCGCAAGAGCTTTGAGAAACCGGTGCCGTTTGAGCCGGGCAAGGCGGATCGCATCGCCTTCAACCTGCCCGACATCGCCCATACTTTCCGCGCCGGGCACCGGATCATGGTGCAGGTGCAGAGTTCGTGGTTCCCGCTGACGGATCGCAACCCGCAGCAGTTTTTGGAGATCCCCAAGGCGCGCTCGGACGACTTTGTGAAGGCGACGCAGCGAGTGTATCGCGGCGGTGTTGAAGGCTCAAAGATCAAGATTCCGATTGGCAACTAGCGCGGCTTCGGCAGGATCTCGTCCAAAGTGTCGGCGAGGATGAAATTGTCAAAGTAGATGCTGTCCATCGACGGGCGGTGCGGGCTGCGATGGATGCCCGGCTGACAGAAGTAGACCGCCTCGGGGCCCTTGGTCTTGAGCTTCTTGTCCAACACCATCGCGCCGTTAAACCACAACCTCACCTTGCCTTTTTCAGCGTCTTCAGACCAATGAATGTGCATCGCCAGTTGGTGCCATTTGCCGATTGGGAAATCGGCCGCCCACTCGGTGCCGTTGCGTCCCAAATTGCCGGTGCCGTAGTGGATTGTCGCGCCGCCGCCGTCCTTGGGCTGTACCCACCAGGTCATCACGTTGTTGTAGCGCGGCGGCGGGTTGCCCTCCCAGTAGAAAAAGTTGTCGCGGTCCATAGGCGCCTCGGCCATGTACATGTAGAACGACATGTAGGTGTCTGAGCCCTCTTCGACGGTGATCCGCGGGCCGCCAATTTGCGCCCGCAACTGCTGGGCGTTGAAGACGTCATCCTCGTGGATCGTGAACTTGGCCGCGTATTTGCCTTGTTGCACGATGTCGGTGACGATCTGTATGTTGCGCGCCGTCGCGTTCTGGCCGCGAGTGCCGGTCTGGCTCCACTCGCTCAGATCGCCCGTCTCGAAATTGGCTTTGAAGAGGATCTTGGCCGGGCTTTGCGAACACATGAGCAGGATACAGATAAGGGATTTCGCGGTCATTTCGAAACCAGTGTGTCATAGCGGAGAGCGTTAAACTGTTGCGATGCGCATTACGCTTAGCCTACTTCTCGCCGTCGCCGCTTTTGGACAGGATCGCGCGCCCGCAATTGAAACGATTCGCAAAGACGAGATGAAGGCGGACCTGTTCTTCCTCGCCTCGGACGCGATGCGCGGGCGCTTGACGGGGAGCCCTGAATACGCGCTGGCCGCCGAGTGGATCGCGGCGCGCTATTCGCGGCTGGGCTTGCGGCCGGTGGCCCCGGACGGAAGCTTCTTCCATCGCTTCGATCTGTCGCTGGCGCGCCTGGGCGACGGCAACCGGCTGAACTTTTCCTACGGCCCCGACGCGCGCCGGGTGGCCCGGCAGGGCGAAGAGTTCTACCCGCTTATCTTCAGCGCCGATGCCGAGGCGCGCGGCACAGTGGAGTTCAGAGGCTTTGGAATTACGGCTCCGGAACTCGGGTGGGACGACTATCAGGGGATAAATTTGAGTCAGATCGTAATGATCTTCGATGGAGAACCGGCCCCCGCCGATCCCAACAGCGTGTTCGATGGCTTGGTGACCTCCGAGTATGCCAACAGCTTGCGCAAGACGCTAAATGCGCAAGCGCACGGGGCGAGCGCGGTGTTAATCGTCAACCCCCGCATGAGCGCTTTCGCCACTGCCGCCCGCCTCTATTGGCCTGACAAAGCGCCGCACCTGGAGCGCTACACCTTGGCCTCCTATGTTGACCAGATCCACATCCCAGCCCTTCAGATTTCGCCCGCGATGGCGAGCCGCATTCTCGGCCGCGAGATTGGAACCGTGTTGGAAGAGGCGGCCAAAGGCCCCGGGCGCGTCAAGATCAGCAGCGCCGCAACGGTGGACTTGGCCGCATCGCTCCGCCGGAGCGTCGTCGCGGACCGCAGCGTCGTAGGCAAGATCGAAGGGTCCGACCCGAAGTTGAAGGACGAAGCGATTATCGTGTCGGCTCATTACGACCACAACGGCGCTGACGGCGCTCAAATCTTCAACGGGGCCGACGACAACGCTTCGGGCACCGTGGCGGTGCTGGATATCGCGGAAGCCTACATGGCCGCCGCTCAACAGGGCAAGCGTCCCCGTCGCACGGTGATCTTTGCGGTGTGGGGATCGGAGGAGCGTTGCTGCGGGCCGCTGCTCGGATCGTGGGCTTGGGTGGAGCGGCCGTTGTGGCCGCTGGCTCAGACCGCCGCCACGATCAACATGGACATGATCGGCCGCAGTGAAGAGGTGCCGGAGGCAGGCGGCCCACGCTTTGCCGGGCTCAAGCCGCAGACCGCCGCCTCCAACGCCAACAGCGTAAACGTAATGGGCTACAGCTACAGCGCGGATTTAGCCAAGGCAATGCAAGGCGCAAATCGCGAGATCGATCTCACACTCAAGATGGACTACGACAACAACGCCTCCAACCTGCCGCGCCGCAGCGATCAGTGGCCCTTCTTGAAACGCGGTGTGCCAGCGCTCTTTGTCCATAGCGGCCTGCACCCGGACTATCACACCGTCAACGACCGCCCGGAGCGCATCGACTACGGCAAGGTGGAACGCATCGCGCGCCTCGTCTACCAGGCCAGTTGGGATCTGGCCCAGAGCGAGGCGCGCCCGAAACTGGATACGCCAAGGCGCGTTCCAGTGCCGCGTTAGAGAGCGTTAGCGGCGGCCGCTGTGGCCGTCACGATACTCCGGTCTGCGGCCGCGATCGTTGTCGCGCCGGTAGCCGTTGGTGTAGGGCGCCAAGCGCCGGTAGTCGTCCCGGTCCCTTACGAAGCCGCGATCGTACCCGAAGCCCGAGCGGTTTCCACCCCAGAACCCGAGGAAGAAACGCCCGCTTGAGTAGCGCGGCGCCACCCAGTAACCGCCCGCATAAGGCGGCTGCATCCAGTAGCCGTTGACCCAAGAGTAGCGACCGTTATAGAAGTTCCAATAACCATCCACCCAGACGAACCCGGGCCCGGGCATCGGCGACCGGCTGTAGGCATAACGAGGGGGCGGCGGGGGTGCGGGCGCGTAGATGCCCTGCTGGCCGTTGTCATAGCCGGGGTCGCGGTCATAGTCCCCGTTGTAATTCGGATCGCCCTGGTAACGGGGGTCCTGCTGCTGCGGGTATTGCTGCCCAAACATGGCCGAACCCAATCCGCCCGCAACTACTAGCATTCTCATCCAATTGCGTTTCATGGTTTCAATCTCCTTTTTTCAAAGGCCGTTTTTTGAGCGGCTCGTCGCAATGGGATAGTGCATGCAGGGGGCCAATCGTAAGTGATTGAAAACAAGCAATCGAGCTCGCCACCAAGCTGGTTGGGTTGCACCGGGCGGTGCTTTCCAACCGTTTTCGACGACAATGACTTCTACGATGGATTTGATTCGCCCCCTGCAAGCGGCCGACATCGCCTCGGCCGATGCCATTCTGCGAGCTGCCCACAAGGTGGACTTCAGCTTCGCTCCGCTGTTGGCCCGCAACCTGTGTTTAACACCAGAATCCTACTGGCTGCTGGAGACCGCCGACCAGCCCGTGGGAGTGGTCGGCTATACGAGTTTTGGTGCCTTCGCGCATGTCGGCTTGATGGCCATCCGGCCAGGCTGCCAGGTGGGCGGCGCTGGCTCCCGGCTGCTCAGCCACCTGCTGGACCTGATGGAGGGGCGCGGCTTTAGCTCCATCACTCTCTACTCCACCGACGCGGGTCTCGCCTTCTACCCGAAGCACGGTTTCCGTTGGAGCGGACTCAGCACCGAGTGGCAATTGCGTAAGCGCAAGCCGATTGCGCGGGACATTCCGATCGAGACGATTGTCCATACCGCCGCTATTGCCGCCTTTGACGGGCCCATCTTTGGCGGTGATCGGACCAGGTTGTTTGAAGCACTGCTTGCCCAGTTCCCGGGCCGAGCGCTGATGGCCGTCGGCCGCGACGGTGCCTGCCTTGGCTTTGCTTTTGCGCAATCGTCGGTTATCGGGCCGATCGCGGCCACTAGCACCGAAGTTGCATCCGCCCTGATTAGCGCCGCGCTCGATCTCGATTTCGATTCGATGCCGCGAGTGATTTTGCCCGACGCCCACGCCCTTGGTGAGTGCGCGCTGATCGAGCTGGGCTTTGCGCCGGTCCGAACATCGCGCTACTTCATCCGCGGCCAAGCCCCCGCGCAACGGCGCGAGAATATGTACGGGATCGCGGCCTATTCGCTCGGCTAAGCCCCGGCCGAGAGAGCTTCTTTGCCGCTGCCCTTGGCGTCGTGTACGGCGTGGGTCCGATCGTCAAAGCGTCCAAAGATCATCTTGCCAGCCGTGGTTTGCAGCACGCTGGTGACCGCAATATCGATCGTCTTAGAGATCATGCGCCTCGCATTATCGACCACCACCATCGTGCCGTCGTCTAAGTAGGCGACGCCTTGGCTGGACTCTTTGCCTTCCTTGAGAATAAACACACGCATGATTTCGCCGGGCAGCACAACTGGGCGCATCGAGTTTGCCAATTCGTTAATGTTCAACACCTGTACGCCGTGTAACTGCGCAACTTTGTTCAGGTTGAAATCGTTGGTGACAATCTTGCAGTCGTACATCTTGGCCAATTCAATCAGCTTGAGATCCACTTCCTTAACTTGGGCAAAGTCGTCCTCAACAATTTTGATGTCCAGGTTCGGCATCTTTTGCACACGTTGCAAAATGTCCAGGCCCCGGCGGCCGCGATTGCGCTTCAACGAGTCGCTCGAATCAGCTACTTGTTGTAACTCGCGTAATACGAATTGCGGGATTACCATCACGCCGTCCAGGAAGCCCGTCTCGAGTACGTCGGCGATGCGCCCATCAATGATGACGCTTGTGTCCAGGATTTTGAATGAGGATCCCTTTTGCGATTTGGCTTCACCAAAGACGCCGCCTAGGGCCGAGAGATTGAGCAGGTCGCCCTTGTTGGCACCGACGATCAGCCCAACGTAACCCATCAGCAGTAGTGTCGCCACTTGTATGAAAGGGATTGTCGTCGTGGAATCGGTAATGGCCTGCCGGAGGACGAAAGAGATGAGAAAGGCACCGAGGATACCCAGCAGCGAGCCAATGGCCGCGCCGATCAGGCGCTTGAGGCTAACTTCTTTGAGCCGAACCTCAAAGGCGACGACCACGCAGCCAAAGGCGACGGTAACGGCGGAGGCAACTTTAGGATCGAGCTGAAAAGGTTGCAGAAACCAGGCGCATAGGCCCAGGCTGAGGACAAAGAGCACACGGATCAAAATTAGATCGAACATGATTAGAACCACCTTAGGCGGCCCCCAGCACTAACTCCCCGTACGCTTAAAGCCAAACCCGGTGCCCTATTCTAACACCGGTCATCTTTTTGTAAATCTGATTACAACTTTGCCGGCACCGCAAAAGACAATAGCCGGGCGAAACGGATCGCCCGGCTAAGCTGAGTTGATTTGAATTTTAACTGATCGGCTAGAGCGCTTTGGCGAGTTCTTCGGCAAAGGCGCTCGTTCCCGAGGGCTTGCCTCGACGCTTGGCACCACCGCGATTGCGGTCTGCTGATGCTCCAGCGGCGGCGGCACCGTTGGTAGCAGGGGGACGATCCCCCATCACTGGGCGGTCGCCTGCGGGGCGGTCGCCTGCGGGACGATCACCTGCTGGCCGGTCAGCGGTCGCGCCAGTCGCACTAGCGCCAGCGGCTGGCGTCGCAGAACGGTCGCCCATCGGGCGATCTGCTGAGCGGGCACCGAAGGGGCCACCTTGGCGGGGACGATCCCCGCTTGGGTACGGGCGGCGGTCTTCAGGCCGGGCGCTACCCGGAACCCCGGTCTTGCCTTTGGGGGGCTGCGCTGGGTTGGCTCGCAGGAGCTTGTCCTCGAGCGGAGCACGGTCAAACCTACGAATGATTGACTGCATCTCTTCCCCGTTAGGGGCCTCAATGAAGGCAAAGCCTTTGGATTCCTGGGTCTCTGGGTTCCGGATTACTTTGATGGAATCGGCTACCAGAGCTTCGGCATTCAGCCATGACTGCACGTCATCGGCTGTAACCCAGGTGGGTAAATTGCCAAGAAAAACGGTAAAACTCATTCGGTTGGGGCGTCTCGCTAACAGGGATTGTGACGAAGATTGCTTTGGGGGATCGCAGTCGTCAGGCAGTCTTAATAGTAGCACCAAAACTTGGAGCTCACAATGGAATCTGCAACTTTCGCAATCTTTTTTTGAGATGCTTCTTGAGTTTGTATCAAAACGGGACGGCGGACCGATAAGCGAAAACAGCGAGAGAGTTAGATGCAAACCAGCGAAACCATGCCCAGCCTGCCAGCGACGATACAAGCCGAGACAACTACCTTTGAAATTTGGCAGGACCCCGCGCTGCCCGGCCAAATCCTCCACAATCTTGAAGAGTTCGCCCACGGCCTCAAAGCCAGTGTCGAACAGCAAGCTCAGATCAAGACTGAGATGAACAACACCGGACAGCAAATGTCTCAGGTGTTTGGCGCGATGAGCCAGTTGCTGGACCTAATGTATGACCGCGTCGTCTCCCCGGCTGCTCAAGCGATACCTGCCGAAAGTCTCGCCCCGCTGGCCGCCTCGATGACAGAAGCCTTCGGTGAGATGAATCGCCGCGTACACTCCAGCGAAGAGCGCCAGGTTACCGTTCTTGAGGCTACATTGCGTCAACTGGAGACCGACCGCGAGATCCAACGCACCGCCCAGCTCACTCAGATTGAAACCTTAAAGGTGCAGACGCGGATTGAACTCAATCGTCTTCTGCAGGTGCTTTTGCTCGGTGCGGCCGTCGCCGCCGCCGGGGCTGGCGTCGCATTTTACATAATGGGCTAGATG
>JANXUM010000462.1 GCA_025356215.1 Bryobacter sp.
CTTCTCCAGTGCAGCCCGGTACAGCGAAAAAGCAGCCGTGTTACGGCCCAGATTCAGCCGAGCCTCCGCCGCCAGCATCAACCACGGTGCGGAACCCGGCGCGGTTTTCTCCAAGGAATCGAAGGCCCTCTGCGCCACCGCTTCATAAGCGCGGCCCAGGCCAAACCAGGATCGCGGATTGGACGGCTCCGCCGCCGCCAGTTTACGTAGATGCGGCAGCGCAGCTTGGTTTCGGTCCAGCATCAACAGCGCGTCAACCAGCATCGCCCGTCCTTGCAAATCGTCCGGCGCCTGCGCCATCGCCTTCTCCAGCAGCGGCACGGCCTTAGCCGGGCTGGCTGTTCGCAAGTAGGACGCTCCCAGCAGCATCAACGCCGGTAGGGCGGTGGGCTGAACTTTCAAAACGGCCTCAAAATGCGGGATTGCTTTGCGGTCTTCGCCCGCCATGTGCAACGCAATTGCTAGATTCAGGCGCAAGCCCGCATTGCCGGGCACGGCCAGCACCAGCTTTTCGTAAATGGGCGCCGCTTGCGCAAAGCGTCCCTCGGCCATCATTTGGCGGGCTCGTTGCGATTCCAGCGCCTGTGCTTCCGTCTGTGCGAGACAGGACGAGGCCAACAAAATCAACACTACGAAACGCGTCACTATCTTGAAGTGTATAACCGTAGGAGGTATGCTCCGCTTCATTTCGATATTTGTGCTAGCCGCGCAGTTGCCGCCAATAGCGGCCCCGAACGTGCGCTTCCGCAATGTCGCTGAGGCCGCCGGGCTGCGTTTTCACGTCGACAATGACGCGACAGCGCAAAAGCGCATGATCGAGACGATGGCCGGCGGGCTGGCCGTGTTTGACTTCAACAACGATGGCCGTTCCGACATCTTCTTCACCAACGGCGCGGCGTCAAACAAGACCGACCCGAAACACTGGAACCGCCTCTTCCGCAACGATGGCGGCTGGAAGTTTACCGACGTCACCTCTGAGGCGGGCTTGGCCGGCGACGGATATTCGATGGGCGCGGCCGTGGCCGATTTCGACAATGACGGTAATGCAGACCTCTTTGTCGCTCAAGTCGGCGGCAGCCGCCTCTATCGCAATCTCGGCAACGGCAAGTTTGCCGACGTGACCGCTGCCTCCGGTATCGTCGATGAACTCTGGGCCGTGGCTGCGGCGTGGGTGGACGTTGACAACGACGGCCTTCTGGACCTGTGGATTACGCACTACACACAGTGGCCGCCCACCAACGACCGTTTCTGCGGCGACGCGCAAAAGGGCGTGCGCGTCTACTGCCATCCTAAGTACTTTCCCGGCCAGCCCAACCGCCTCTATCGCAACCTGGGCAATGGAAAGTTCGAAGACATCAGCGCCAGGTCCGGCGTGTCGGCGCATCGCGGGCGCGGGATGGGTGTCGTCGTTGGCGACTACGATGGCGATGGTTGGATGGACGTCTTTGTCACCAACGACAACGAGCCGAACTTCCTGTTTCACAATTTGGGCCAAGGCAAATTCCGAGAGGTAGGACTGGCTGCGGGTGTGGCGCTACTCGACAGCGGCAAGCCCGTCGCCAGCATGGGTGCGGACTTTCGCGACTATGACAACGACGGATGGCCGGATCTCTTCGCCACCGATTTGTTCCACGAGACCTTCCCCGTTTTTCGTAACACCGGCAAAGGCGATTTCCGCGACGCCACATACTCAAGCCGGGTCGGCCGCTTGAGCGCCAAGCTCAGCGGCTGGGGCGTTGGTCTTTTCGATTTCAACCTCGACGGCTGGAAAGACGCCTTCTATTCCTGTGCCCACGTGAACGATCTTGTTGAGCAATTTGAAGCCACGCGCTATCGCTTGCCGAACGCGATCCTAATCAATGAGCGCGGCACTTTCCGGGACGGAAGCGCCGACGCGGGCCCTGACTTTCAAGTGCCCCGCGCGCACCGCGGAATGGCCGTGGCGGACTTCAACGGCGACGGCAAGCCCGATGTCGTCGTCGCATCGCTGATGGACACGGCGGAGCTTTGGGAGAACGTGACGGCGACGGACGGCGACTGGCTGATCGTCAAACTGCGGGGCGTCCAGAGCAATCGCGACGGCATCGGGGCGCGCTTGCAGTGGCGGGGGCAAACCAATACGATGACAACCAGCATCGGCTACGCGTCCTCCGGCCATATTGGCGTCCACTTCGGAGCACCCAAAGCGCAGCAGGGAGACACGCTCGAAATCTGGTGGCCAGGCGCCAAGAAGCAGACTCTCACCGGAGTGAAGCCGCGCCAAGTGCTGCTGGTGCGGCAAGATCCCTAAGCCCGCTGCCCCTCACAAATACGACAGCCACCAATCCCGCCGCCGTGCTTTTACCGATCTCCACCAGCGGCACAGCGGATACACCAGTAGCACCACAACGATCCACGCCAGATAAGTCCACACCAGCGCGAAGCCTTCTCCGGTAAACGCTTCCAACCGAAAGAACGAGTTGTACATGATGTTGAATAACCCGTCCAACGGGCGGCCCGCAAGCGCATGCGCCGCCAGAGACAGCGTATGCAAGATGTAGATGTGCGAGACATAGGCCATCATCGGCACCGAGCCAAAAGTCTGAAAGAACTCGCTCACTCGGCCTTTCCAGCGGTCAATCGCGGGGATCAGCATCAGCACGATCCCGAGCGTCGCGCAAACATACTGCAACGAAGGCGGATACTTCTGCACCTTCATGAACATCATCGCCGTCTTCACCGCGTCGGCCTGCTGCGTCCAAGGCAGCGGGTCCCCATAACCGTGCAAGCCCCTCAAAACCGCAAACACAACTAGCATTCCCAGCCCCAGCCGCATCAGGATGCGATCCCGATTCTCCGCTAGAAACACGGGGCCCAAGCCAAACCCAAACGCCATCAAGCCAAACCACGGCAACACCGGATAGAACGCCGCCACTAGCGGCTTGCCCTCCCAAAGCAACATCCCGCCTTCATGGGTGACCTTCCACAAGTTCGACAACTGTCCCAGGTTCTTGGCCTGGATCGGATCGAGCGTATTGTGCAGCGTCAGGATCGCGACACCAATCCCAAGCACCACCTCCCCCGGCAACCACACCAGCGCCGACAGCGCGGCCATTGAAATCCCAATCGCCCAAATGACCTGCAGAAACGGAAGATAGGGCACAGTGAAAGCCCAGCCAAAGCTCACAACCGTGAACTCCAGGAACACAAGCCACAGGCCCCGCGTCAGCAGGAATCGCGACAGTCGCGGCTTGTCTTTGCCCTTGGCAAACTGAAGCCAGATCGAGACGCCGGCAAGAAACACAAAGGTGGGCGCGCAAAAATTACTGATCCAGCGCGTGGCATACAGCAACGGCGTAGTGACGCTCGAGTCCAGCGGGTCAAAGGCCCAACCGCTCTCATGAAAGTAATCGCGCACATGATCGAGCGCCATGATCACGATCACCAACCCGCGCAAGATGTCCAACGCCGCAATGCGCGTACCCGGAGCCAGACGTTGCCTCGCCGTTATCATCCGTGGTGCGCCATGCCTGCTGGCAAGAAGAAAAAGATGATCGCCAGCATGATGTAGACGCCCAGCAACTGCACGCCTTCCATCCAATGGCTCACTCCGTCGTCGGCCACCTGCCCGGTAATGAAAACGCTAACGACAATCGCCATCACTTCTGCGGGCGTGAATACTAAATCCATCGGATGCGGCCCCATAAATCGACTCAACACCACCAGCAGCGGCGCGACGAAGATTGCGATCTGCAGGCTGGATCCGATCGCGATCGACAGGCTCAAGTCCATGCGATTTTTGCGCGCCACCAGAATCGCCGTCGAGTGCTCCGCCGCGTTGCCCACGATCGCCACCACGATGACGCCGACAAACACGCTCGACATGCCAAAGCTGCGCGCCGCGCTCTCGACGTTGTGCACAAGAATCTCACTCACCACCGCGATCGCCACCGTCGCCCCGGCCAGCACTCCCAGGCTCTTACCCAGGCTCCACGCCTCGCCGTGCGATTCCGTTTCTGCTTCGCTGGCGAAATAGTGTTTGTGCGTGCGCAACGAGAACACCAAACTCAATCCATAAATTACCAGCAGCAGAATCGAGAATTCAAGGCTCAGATCGCGCTCCATTTGCAC
>JANXUM010000496.1 GCA_025356215.1 Bryobacter sp.
CCAGCCATCCAAAACGAGTAGGCGTAATGTTTGTCATCGAAGAAACCGCCAAACACCGGCAGGCAAAGTGCGGTGACAGCCGAAAAGCTACCCGCGCCCAGCCCCGCGATCAATCCCACACGCCCATTCCCAAACGCGTGGGTCGCGTAAGCAATCCCGCCCACGATAAAGCCTCCCACAATGAACATCGCGAAGAACATTTCCGCCATGAACAGTCGTAGATCTTCAATCCCCGGTGCCAACACTAGCGGCAAACTGCAGACCAGCGCCACGGTGAAGGCGCGGCGGCAGGCCTCGTCGACTTCTTTGCCCCGCTTAACCATCCGGTCAATCCACCAGCCCCAGAAGAAGTAGCCGGCTTCCCATCCCGCCGGTGGGATCCATAGCAGTCCCCCCAGCTCTTTCTGGCTGAGGTGAAATACCTGCGACAGATAGAGTCCCGACATGTAAAGAATCATTCCCAGCGGTAAGGACCCCAGCGAATAAATTGCGATGAACGCGGCCACCCGCCGGTCCCGCCACACAAACCCATCCGCGTCCAATTTGGGATGGCCTTTCAAATCTTCGCGGCTGGACATGCCGCGCCACCACGCCAGCCACACCAGCCCCGCAATGCCAGTGACCCAGAACGCCGACCTCCACCCAAAGGCCAGCGCAATCGGCGTCACGACGAAGGGTGTCAGAATCGCCCCAAGACTTCCGCCCGAGTAGCTCAGCGCGATGCCCCGCGAGCGCCTCACCGGCTCCAATGTTTGCATGACCGTCCGCAACGCTCCGGGGAAGGTGGCACCTTCGCAGAAGCCCAAGCCCGCGCGCAGGATCGCAAAGCTGAACAGCCCCCCAGCCAGCGCGTGTAGAGAACTGGCCACGCTCCAGCCCGCCACCGCCAGTGTCATACCCGTTCGGACGCCCAGCTTATCCAGCAAGACTCCCCACAGCGGATTGCCCAGCATGTAGGCGTAAGAAAACGCGGCGACAATCCACCCGTACTCGCGCGCGGTCAACCCAGTCTCGGCCTGAATCGTCGGAATCAATACCGCGATCGCGTTACGGTCTACATAGCTGATGGTCGACACGAGCATCATCGCCAGCGCCGGTCCCCAAACTTTTGCCCAAGTCCGCAATCCCCGAGTTTAGCCGCTTCATCGGACGATCCGGTGCTTTCGTCGCAATTCCCACCGCCCGGCCGCCCTGTCGCTGCAAACTAGCCTCATGAACAGCAAACACATCCTCCTGATCGCGGCCGCCGCCATTTCTTTCACCCTACCGATCTTGCGCGCTCAACAGCGCTTCGACCATCTCGTGCGTAACGATTTCTTCGCCGGCTTCAGCGGCGACGAGGTCGCTCTGGCCCGCGGCATGAAGGCCGCCGAAGCCGCTCTGGAGAATGACCCCAAGCATGCCGAAGCGCTGGTGTGGCACGGGGCGGGCTTATTCTTCCAGTCCGGCCAGTTCATGCAAAAGGGAGATCAGGCAAAGGGCATGGAGCTCTACGGCCAAGGCATCGGCGAGATGAAGAAGGCCGTGTCTCTGGCACCCAACAGCATCGGCGTGCGCATCCCGCGTGGATCTGTGCTGCTGTCCGCCTCACGCAATATGCCGCCCCAGATGGCTAAATCGCTGCGGGAAGATGGCATCTCCGACTACATGGTCAGCTACGAACTGCAAAAGGACAACTTGGCCGCCATGGGCACCCACCCGCGAGGCGAACTTCTCTTCGGCTTGGCCGACGCCTACAGCCGCAACGGCGACATGGACAACGCGCAGAAGTTCTTCGACCTCGTGACAAAGCGTGTCCCCGATTCCGTTTACTCCCGCCGTGCCGCAAAATGGAATGAGACCAAACAGCCGCTACCCGCCGCTCAAGCCAACTGCGTCGGCTGCCACACTGCCGGCAAGTAGACTCGATGATTCAAAAACTCAAACCCCTCGCTACCAGCGCCGTTGTCTCGGCGCTGGTAGCGGCGTTTATCGCTTTGCTGAGTGCGCCAAGAAATCTCCAGTCAATTCTGATCGTCTTCATGGTTTCGTTCGTCTACTCCACTTCCATTGGCTCGCTCGCCTGGTGGGTCATGCCTAGGATGGCCCCTCATATTCGTGGCGCGGCTTGGTTCCGCTGGGTACAGATCCTGTCCCTGTTGTTCGCGATCGGTCTTGGCGGTGGCACAACCGCTTATGTGGTGATGGCGTTTCAGCCCTTCGTGAGGCTCAACATGGCCTACGTTGAATCGATGGTGATCTGCGTCGTCTTCACGCTCGCCATCGGCGGCATCATGTATGTGATTGAGGAACTTCGTTTCCGAATGGAGGCCAACACCCTCCAACTGCAGACCCGCGAACTCGAGCGCGAGCGCGCACTCAAGGCCGCCTCCGAAGCCAAGCTCCAGAGCCTCGAATCCCGCATCCACCCCCACTTCCTGTTCAACACCTTAAACTCCATTTCCAGCCTGGTCCGCTCCAATCCCGAAGCCGCCGAAGCCATGATCGGCCGCCTGGCCGATCTACTCCGTTTCTCGCTCGACCGTCACGGCAGCCTGGTCCCCCTGGCCGACGAAATCAAGATCACTCGCGATTATCTTTCAATCGAGGCCGTCCGCTTTGGCGACCGTCTTCAGTATTCCTTCGATGTCCCCGAGGCTCTCTTCTCCGCCCAAGTGCCGGCCATGTCACTGCAAACCCTGGCCGAGAACAGCGTCAAATATGCAGTTGGCGTGCAGCGCAACGGCGCATCTATCCACATCCGGGCCCACCGGGAGGCAGGCGCGATTTGCTTTGAGGTGAGCGATACTGGCCCCGGTTTCTCCCCCGACAGCTTGCCTCTCGGCCACGGTCTCGATACACTGCGCCAACGTCTGGAGTCCGTCTTCGGTGCCGGTGCCATACTAACAACCCGGCGCCTGAACCCCGGAATGGAGGTCGCTTTCCGCATCCCATGCTAAGCGCGTACCTGCTCGACGACGAACGTCTCGCCATTGAGCGTCTCTCCCGGCTCCTCGCCGCCGACGCGCGCCTCAAGCTTGTAGGAAACTCCACCGACCCTGTCGACGCCCTCCCGCAGATCGAGTACTTGAGGCCGGATCTTCTCTTTCTCGACATCCAGATGCCAGAGTTGGATGGCTTTGCCGTTCTGTCGCGCTTGGCACATCAGCCGCTGGTGATCTTCACTACAGCCTACGATCAGTATGCCGTTCAAGCCTTTGAAACCAAAAGCATTGCCTACCTATTGAAACCCGTCGAGCCCACCAAGCTCACCCGCGCCATTGACAAAATCGAAGCCATCCGCGCCGGGCAATCGCCCGCCCCCGATTTGAGCGCGTTGCTGTCGCAACTTGCCGTCAAACTCGCCCCTACCTACCCCGAACGCATCAGTTCCCGCTCGGGCGAGCGCATCGAATTTATCGATCTGACTCGCGTGACGCACTTCTACGCGGAAGACAAATTGACCTTCGCCGCAACCGAAACCAAGGCCTACATCATCGATCAAACGATTACAGAGTTGGAAGCCCGCCTTGACCCGGCGCGCTTTTTCCGCATCCATCGCTCTACACTGGTGAACCTCGCCTCGGTCGCGGAGCTTTACACATACTTCGGCGGCAAATTGATGTTGCGATTGAAGGATGCCAAGCGCACCGAGTTGATGGCGTCGAAGGATCGGGCGCGGGAATTGCGAGAACGGCTGGGCTTATAGATGGTGGGGACGGGCAGGGTCGAACTGCCGACCTTCCACTTAGGAGGCGGACGCTCTATCCACTGAGCTACGTCCCCACACGATTCTTAGTGTAGCGTTTTAGGCCTTTTTGTCCAATGTCCCGCCGGAACTGCTTACCCGCAAAATGAATCTTGTCCACGGCAGCGTAGGCTCGATCGAGCGCCCCGCTTAGCTCTGTCCCGGTCGCCGTTACGCCCAGCACCCTTCCTCCCGCCGTCTGAATTTCTGCCCCGCTGGCTCGCGTACCCGCATGAAAAACGGTGGCTTCCATTGCCTCACCCAGGCCATGAATCGTATCCCCGCTTCGGGGGGTTCCGGGGTAGCCATGCGCCGCCATCACTACACAGGCGGTGGCACCGTCGGGAATCGTCAAACGCGCACTGGGCAATGTGCCATCGGTTGCGGCAAAGATCGTGTCGGCAAAACCCCCGGTAATCCGGTACAGCAGTGCTTGCGTCTCTGGATCGCCCAGCCGTACGTTGTACTCAAGCACCTTCGGCCCGTCGGCGGTCATCATCATCCCCGCGTACAAGAAGCCCCGGAACGGAGCGCCCTCGGCCGCCATCCCGGCGAGCGTCTTCAAAATCACGTGCTCAAGAATGTGGTCTTTCTGCTCGGGCGTCAAAATGCGGTCGTCGCAATAAGCGCCCATCCCGCCAGTGTTCGGTCCCTGGTCGTTTTCAAAGATGTTCTTGTGATCCTGCGTGGGCGGCAGGGCGAGCGCCGTATCGTGATCGCAGATTGCGATGAAACTCACCTCCTCGCCACGCCAGAAGTCTTCGATCAACACCCTCGCGCCCGCGTCTCCAACCAGCGCCCCCGAAAACAATCCCTCCAGCGCCGCCTCGGCCTCCGCCTTGTTCTTGGCGATCACGACACCCTTGCCCGCCGCCAACCCGTCCGCCTTCAGCACCACCGGATACTCGAATCGGCTCAGCGCGCCCTGGGCTGCGGCAAGATCGTCAAAGACCTGAAAGCGCGCGGTCGGAATCCCATGGCGCGCCATGAACTCCTTCGAGTACGCCTTGCTGCCTTCAAGCTGCGCGGCGTTGGCGCGCGGCCCAAAGATCCTTTTTCCCGCCGCTTCAAAATGATCGACCACCCCAGCCACCAGCGGCACCTCGGGCCCAACGATCGTCAGATCGGCCTCAACCCGTTGCGCCACTCCTAGGTAGCCGTCAACGCCAGGCCCGGCAGGCGCGACGCATTCTGCCACCTGCGCCATCCCCGGGTTTCCAGGGCAGCAAAAAACGCGATGCCCTTCTTGTGCGCAACGCCACGCGATGGCGTGCTCACGCCCACCCGATCCGATCACCAGAATGTTCAAGAGTGTCTTTGCCTCCAAAAGCTAGAATAAGGCTGAATGAAGCAAATCCGTTACGACGTGATTGTCGTCGGCGCCGGCCACGCCGGTTGCGAGGCCGCGCGCGCCTGCGCCCGCCTCGGTCTGCGCACCGCGATGATCACCATGAATGTCGACCTCATCGCGCAAATGTCCTGCAATCCCGCCATCGGGGGGATCGCCAAAGGCCACTTGGTCCGTGAGATCGATGCCCTTGGCGGTGTGATGGGTGAGCTCACCGACGCGGTCGGTATCCAGTTCCGCTTGCTCAATACCAGCCGCGGCCCCGCCGTCTGGAGCCCTCGCGCCCAATGCGACAAACGCATGTACCGGGTCCACATGAAAGCTCTGCTCGAACAAGAGCCCAACCTGCGCATGCTCCAGGCTGAAGTCTCCGGCTTCATGATCGAGAACGGAAACAAGGTGAACGGTGTTAGTCTTTCCGATGGCCGCTCGCTCCTCGC
>JANXUM010000523.1 GCA_025356215.1 Bryobacter sp.
CAAAACGGATTTACGTTAACCCAAGTTGCGCCTGACCCAGGGCCGCCACTGGAGGCGTGGACGGGAAATCGATCCGCAGTGGCAGAGTTTCGTTCCGGATTGATCGCGAAACGTTTGCAAGACACGCTGGCCACGCGGGTCCTTTGCACCTCACTCTTTACCGGAGGGCTGTTCTTTCTCATCATCCCGCTGTGGCGTCCAAAGAGCATCGAGTATCTCTGGTGCGGACTCTACCTGGTCTTGGCGGCGACCTGGCGGGGCATGTCCGCCTTCCCTAGCGCCTTCGGAATCACCGAATTTGGAACCGCTAATTTAGTGCTCGTCTTGGCCGCGGGCGTCCAGGTGAGCTTGATCTGGCCGCTCTTCTGTAGTTCATTGCTGCGAACTCGATTGGGCTGGTTTTCGTGGGTAGCCATTGCCTCCACCGTGACGGCGACGGTCCTCTCTGTATTTGGCGTATCGGTATTCGGCATCGGCGTCGTGTTGAATGCTTCCGAACCGGTAATCTACCTGGAAGCCCTTCTGAGGCGCGACGGGTCTGAAAAGCTGGGGCCAATGCACTGGGCCTTGGGACTATTCATGACGGCGGGGCAAGCCAACTCACTATTGGCGTATCAGAGCGGTGAGTTTTTCAGTGCGGATATTTTGCGCACTGGACTCAGTTATTCGATCCTTGCATTCATGTTTGCCATGGCGTTCATCATGAATCGCCGCGCAGCCGCGGTCGATCAGGAACAAGGCCGGTTGAAGCAGGAATTGGTCGCCGCCGCCGAAGTCCAAGCCCTTCTGCTGCCCCAGCAATCGGTTCGCGGCGTGGAGGCCGTTTATCTTCCGGCTTCGGAAGTGGGTGGAGACTTCTACCAGGCGTTCGAAACAGCCGCAGGTGCCAGAATCGTGCTGGTGGGCGATGTAAGCGGTAAGGGACTCAAGGCGGCGATGCTGGTGTCGGTGGCGGTTGGGATTTTGCGCAACGAGAAATCGGCTTCGCCTGCGCGGATCCTGGCGGCCTTGAACGAGGGGCTTGCGGGCCGGTCAGGCGGCGGCTTCGTCACCTGTTGCTGTGCGCGCTTCGATACCGATGGAACGGTGACAATCGCCAACGCCGGGCATCCCGCCCCGTATTGCGATGGGGGCGAAGTGACACTCGAGTCGGGCTTACCGCTGGGAATCGTGTCAGGCGTTGCATACGCGGAATCCATCGTGCATGGCGAAAAGTTCACCATCGTTTCCGACGGTGTCGTCGAAGCCGAGAACCCGCAGCGTGAGCTGTTCGGCTTCGACCGTACGCGGGAGATCTCGACGAAATCCGCGCAGGAGATTGCCGACGCGGCCAGGGCCTGGGGCCAGACCGACGACATCACCGTGGTGACGGTGCGGAGGTACTCGTGATTCAGTCAATCGGCGCTATTGGGGTCGCACAATTCCGCCAACAAATCGACGACTTGTTGCCGCAAGACGGGAAGATCGCGCTCAACGACGTCCTGCAGAATGTGCGGGTCAAGCAAGTCGTAGGCGTGGGCAAGGATGTTTCTTGCTCCGATGATTCTTCGCCATGGGACCTGAGGGTGGGCCAACCGATACTCATCGCCGAGCTTCCTTGCTGCTTCGCCAATGATTTCAAGATTGCGGCACACTGCATCGAAGACCATTGGTTCTTCAGGCCAATCCCGGCCAAGGCCGGCCGTATAAGTCAAAGCTTTATCCACACAGTCCTTGATATGGATGAGATAGAGCCGATGGTCTTTCATCGCAAGCTACAGAGGCCTGGCTTCGGCCAGTACACGATCACGGATGACGGGATGAAGGCACCTGCTTTCGACAAGATCAACAGGAGCATCGAGCAGATCCCTCAGGTCCGCAAGCAGTTCACCGAGATCGAATATGTTTCGGCCGGCTTCGAGGTCAACAAGAAAATCGACATCGCTATCAGGTCCGGCCTCGCTTCGCGCAACCGAGCCAAAGACACGCACATTTGTTGCACCGTGGAGACGGGCCAGATGGAGTATCGCCGATCGCTTTTCGGATTGAAGAATGTCAAGTGTCAATGGTGTCTGTTTTTATTGTGCAACAGCCACGCAGGCATCCGCTCAAAGCCCAAGAGTTCGCGCTGGGCGTTCTCGGCCTCAATTACACGTACTCGCGAGATCTCGATCAAGCCCGCAATGGATATCGCTGAAGCGGCCAGGGCCTGGGGCCAGAACGATGACATCACCGTAGTGACGGTGCGGAGCCTGGGGTGAGTTACGAATTCGGATTTTG
>JANXUM010000591.1 GCA_025356215.1 Bryobacter sp.
CTCGCGGACCTTGCAGCAACCCGCATTCATGGCGCTGCGTCTGGAGGCCGGGCCGCTCAAGATCGAGACGAAGCGCTCGGGAGTCACGGCACTGAACCAAGTAGTGTTCACCCCGTTGGCCCCCGACAATGCCATCAACGCACGCGTTCTTGCCTTTGAGAAGCGCGCACCCAAGTTAGGCGTCCACCTCGGCCTACGCCGCGATTGCGGCAGCACCTTTGCGCCGGTCGAAGGGCCAAAGGTGGTGGGCAGCGACAAGTTCCAGAAGTATGTCTTTGAAGGAGCGATCCGCAACTTCCCCAGCCCGGACGTCGAGAAGGACAATGTCAACTACCTGGCTGGCGTGCGCGAGATCGCCGTGCGCAGCGAGTATACCGATGGCCGGGACATGCCGCGGTTGCTGATCAAAAGCGTTGAGTTTGAAGGGCCTTTCTACGAGTCCTGGCCGCCGCCGGCCCACAAGAAGATCTTCATCGAATCGGCACACAAGGCCGACCCCACAGCCTACGCCCGTGACGTCGTACGCAACTTCGCGGCCCGCGCCTACCGCCGCCCGGTCACGCCCGTCGAGGAAGCCAATCTGATGTCGGTGTTCGACAAGTCATACGCCGCTAGCAAGAATCTGCAGGCCGGGGTCAAGGACACGCTTCAAGTGATCCTGACCTCGCCGCAATTCCTGTTCCTTGTCGAGAACAGCGCCACGCCCGCCCCGGAGCCGCTTACCAGCAGTGAGTTGGCCTCTAAGCTCTCTTATTTTTTGTGGAACGGCCCGCCAGACCGCACAACACTTAGCTTGGCCGCCGCTGGCACCTTGCGCAAGCAGCTTGACGCCGAGGTGGGGCGAATGGTGGACGACCCGCGCTTCTCCCGTTTTGCTAACGAGTTCACCTCGCAGTGGTTGAGCCTGGACAAGTTTGCGGTGCTGGAGGTGGAACGCAAACGCTATCCGAAACTGACTAGCTACACGCGCAGCCAACTGAAACAAGAGCCGATCCAGTTTGTTCAATACTTGATTCGCAACAACCTTCCGGTGCGCAATCTGGTTTCGTCCGACATCGTCGTTGCCAACGAGACCGTAGCCGGCTATTACGATCTGGGCGCCAAGACCGAACAGGGCTTTGACTTTGTCGCCATCGCTCACAAGCGTCCCGAGTTGGGCGGCGTTCTGACGCAGGCGGCGATCATGGCCGGTCTATCGGACGGTCGCGAGTCGAATCCGGTGAAGCGCGGCGCATGGCTGGCCCGCAAGATCATCGCTGAGCCTCCGGACGATCCGCCGCCAAATGTGCCGGTGCTGAAGGAAGACACCAAGGGCCTGACTTTGCGCCAACGTCTCGAGCAGCATCGCAATCAGCCCGGTTGCGTCCAGTGCCACACCAAGATCGACCCTTGGGGCGTCGCGATGGAGGAGTTTGACGCCGGTGGACGATTGAAGGCCGAGCATGCCGACGCGCGATCCACCTTGCCCGACAAGACCCAGGTTTCCGGGGCCAACGACCTGAAACGCTATCTTGCCGAGGACCGCATCGACCAGGTCGCCTTCAGCTTTCTAAAGCATCTGTCGATCTATGCAACAGGGCGCAACCTGAGTTACAACGAGTTGACCGCGCTCAAGCGAGACAGCCTTCAATTGAAGGCTAGCGGCTATCCCATGAAAGACATGGTCCGCTTTGTGGTGAACAACAAACTGTTCCTCGAAAAGTAGTAAAATTCCGGTTAGGATCTTTCGGAGACATTGATGAGCACAAACCGTAGAATTGACCGTCGCGCCTTTCTCACCGGCCTCGGCGGAGTATCGCTGGCCTTGCCGGTTCTTGACGCCATGGGCACCGAAGTCACGGACCAGTTGCCGCGCCGGTTCTGCGCCATCTATACAGCCAACGGAATGTCGCTGCCCAGCAAGGACAACGGCATCAGCGAATGGAGCTGGTTTCCGACGGCGGAGAAAGACGGCGAGTTTGTCTTTGGCATGTCAACGGAACCTCTGTCGCCTTTCCGCAAGCAACTGAGCTTCCTCGGCGGTCTGCATCACCCCAGCGGTCTGAAGGCCGACCCGCACACCTGTTCTGACATGTGGCTGACCGGCGCGCCGCTGCACAACCCCAAGCCCGGCACCTACAACACCGCCGGCCTCGATCAGGTGATCGCGCTGCACACTAAGCAGTATTGCCGCCAGCCCTCGCTAGTGCTTTCGATTGACGCGGGCACCGGATACCTTTCCCGCACGGGTACGATCTCCTACAGCTTGGAAGGCCGTCCGATCCCGGCGGAGAACAACCCCCGCCGCATTTTCGACCGCTTGTTCCGTGGCGACCGCTCGTCGCTCAAGCAAGAGCATGAGAAGCTGCAGCGCCGCATCAAGCTGGTGGACGCCGTCGCCAAGAGCGCCAGTTCTCTCGACAAGCAATTGGGCAAGGGCGACCGCGAG
>JANXUM010000593.1 GCA_025356215.1 Bryobacter sp.
CAAAAAGCGCATGAGTTGATCATACGGGAGCGCGCGCTAGAAATCGAAAGAGACGCCGAAGGCCGCGCCCACCCGGGGGCTGCCTTCAAACTTGCCGCCGGTGAGGGCGAAATCGAGGCCGATGACTTTGTTGATCATGTACTTTGCGCCAAGCTGCGACTGTAGCTGCGCCTTCCCAAGACTGCTCTGTTGCGTGGCCGCGCCCGCCACCTCGACCCCAATCAACCACTTGGGCGTGAGCTGATAGGTGAGTGAGGATGCGCCGGTGTAGACGCGGCCGCGAGTGCCGCGGATGCCGATGGCGCCGGTGAGGGTGTTGCCGGAGAACAACAGACCGCTGTTAAGGTGGGCGGTGAGGCGGGGTGTCAGCTTCTTTTGGAGGATGACATTGAGCCAGTAGTCGGCGAGGCCGGAGCCGAGTTGGTTGGACGAGTCGCCGGTTGGGACTTCGATGTAAAGAGCCACGGTGACGGCGGGCCAGATGGAGTCATCGCCCTCGCTGTGGAGCCGGTATTTCATTTGCAGGTTGAGATCACCGAAGCCGAAGGCGTTGGGGGTGTCAGTGCCGCGCGCGTTGTAGATGGCCAGAAGAGGGCCGTCGAAGCCGACTTCGAGCCGCTCCAGAAGGCCATAGGTGAGCTGGATACGGGTGGTGTTTTGGCGCAGGGTGGGATAGGCGAGGCTCTGGAGGCGATCGAGCTCGCTGAGGATTTCGAGATGAAAGTGACGCTTGGCGGCGGTGTCGGCGTCGTCAGTGAGGAAGGGCTGCTGGGCGTGGGCCTGCTGCGCGGCGGCGAGGGCGAGCAGCAAGGCCACCTTCATCCTATTTGGCCTCGAGGTACTTCTTGGGGACGCGGAGCGCCACTGTGCCGGCGACGGTGACAACGTCGTACTTGCCAACCGCGCCAATCAGTTGGTGCGCGGCCCAAGGCTCAAGCTGGTAGTCATCGATCAACCACTTGACCATGTCTGTGGTGGCCATCTGAAGACCTTGGTTGAGGGCGCTGACAAACTCTGCCTGCGCGCCGACGCTAATGAGATAGTCAGTGTTGACGACGCGGGGGATTGTGACTTTGGCGGCCTTCTTGAGCTCCACCGAGAACTCGACATCCATTGAGGTTTCAATGCCGGTGCCGATGGGTTCGCCGTCGGCCATCAGCGCGTGGCCGTCGCCCATGAAGAGCAGGCCGCCGGGATGATAGACGGGCAGGATGACGGTGGCGCCTTCGACGATCTCGTTGTAGTCAAGGTTGCCGCCATACGGGCCTGCAGGGCCGGAGGTGGGAGCGAAGTCCCCAGCGGCGGCAACGCCGATGCAGCCGAGCATGGGGCGGGCCGGAAACTCGAGACGGATCTTCGTGCTTACCGGCTCGCGTAACTTCACCGTGTTGCGCTCGAGATCGAGATCCCAAGGGACGGCAGCGTCGCGGCCCTTGCGCACCAGGTCCATTTTGTAGTGATTGGGGTAAAAGGATTCGACGTATTCGGGCAGAACGGAGTAAGTGCCGAGACGATAACCCGTGTAACCGGACTTACGATTCATACGGACTTTGCGGAGCTTGACGAGGAGAGCGTCGCCGGGCGCCGCGCCTTCCACATAGAAAGGACCGGTGAGCGGGTTGCCGGGCGTCGTTACTGTTTCGCCCTTGAAGTCCACACCGCTTGAATCGACCGTGCGGGTGGAGACGACTTCACCAGGTTGAATGCGCCTGGCGACGGCGTGCGAATGCGAGAAGGTGCGGTAATACTGCGCGGGCACCCAGGGACCGGTTTGGGCCAGCAAGGGGAGCGCGGCGAAGAGAAGCAGGGATTGCCGAAAAGCCATTTTTCATCGTCGCACGCGACTTAGTTGCGCATCAGGTAGGTGTTGAACCAGCGGACCATCTCTCCCATATAGTCGAGCGGGTTGACGGCGCCGGGGAAAGTGGGGCCGTGAGCCCCGCCCCGGATGCGGAGCAGTTTGACCGGGATACCAGCCGCTTTGAGTTTGGCTTCCATCTCAACCGATTGGCCATAGTCGACTTGTTCGTCCTTGTCGCCGTGCATGAGCAGGAAGGGCGGGTCGTCGGGGGTGATGTGGTTGATGGGAGAAGCGGCCTGGAAGATTTTGTACTCTTCGGTGTTCTCCGTGCCCGGTAACGGCCTGGCCATGCCGATGAGATTGACGCCGTTGTTGCCGGTAAGGAAATTGACCGGGGCGGCGCGGGCGACGACGCATTGGACCTTGGAGCTTTCGCGTTCTACGGGGTCGGGGTCGGCGGGCTTGCCGTTGCCGTCGAGGGTTCCGAGCATACTGACCAGATGGCCGCCGGAGGAGCCGCCGGACGCGCCAATGCGGTCTGCTCGGATCCCAAAGCGAACGGCATTGTGGCGGACAAAGCGAACGGCGCGCTGGACGTCGTCGACAGGCGCGGGGTATCGAAAGCGGGGAAGGGCGCGGTGATTGAGCGTGAAGACGGTGTAGCCGGCGGTGGCGAGGGCGTTGGCGTAGAGCTTGGACTGGCCGTTGGATTTGAGCTCCGTGGCGCTGTAGGCAAGCGGCATCGTCCAGCCGCTGCCGGAGACGAAGACGACACCATAGCCGTTGGGGCGGGCGGGCTTGTAGACATCGAGCAGGAGGGCTGCGCCGGAGTGCATGCCGTAGACTATGTTCGACTCGACCGTGTATGGGTCTGCCGCGTAAGCCAGCGACGCAAGGAGAAGGGACAGGGAGAGGGTGCGCATGATGGACTTCGTGATGCTAACAGACGGAGAGCATACCCACCAAGTACAATCGAAGCTTGATCATCACCGTAACATTGAATCCGGCGATCGACCAGAACATCTCCGCCGACAAGCTGGTCTTTGACGACCGCGCTTACATCCTGGACACCTTTGAAAGCGCGGGGGGGCGCGGCATCAATGCGTCGCGCGTCATCCATTCGTTTGGCGGCAAGACGCTGGCGATTGCCTTCTCTGGCGGGGACAGCGGTACGCACTTCGAGTTCCTGATGAAGAGCTATGGATTTCCGGCGGAGTTTGTACGGATGAAGAACGCGATCCGGCATAACCTGGCAATCACGGACAAGCAGGGCCTGAGCGTGAAGCTGAACGAGCGGGGGCCAGCGCTCCACGAGGCTGAGGTGAAGGCAATCGAGAACGCGGTCGTGCAAAGGCTGCCCAAGGCAAAGTGGCTGATGCTGTGCGGGAGCCTGCCACCCGGCGCGCCGAATGACTTCTATTCGTCCTTGATCGAGGCAGCCAAGGCGCAGGGCGTTGAGACGTTGCTGGACACCGATAGCGACCCGTTGACGCTGAGCGTCGAGGCGGGGCCGACGGTGGTTACGCCGAATCAATCCGAGGCCGAGCGCCTGCTGGGGCGGGCACTGTTGACGCGTGGCCACTTTGTAGACGCGGCGCAGCGGATTCGCGAGATGGGCGCGGAAAGCGTCATTCTGTCGCTGGGCGCGCGCGGGGCGGTTGCCTCGACGGCGGCGGGATTGTTTGAGGTGATACCGCCTCGGGTTGACGCTGTGTGCCCGATCGGCGCGGGGGACGCGATGGCGGCGGCCTTCACCTGGGCTAAGAGCAAGGGCAAGAGTTTTGCGGATTCGGTGCGTTGGGGCGTGGCGGCCGGGACAGCTTCGGCGATGTTGCCGGGCATCAGTTACCCGACGCTGGAGCAAACTAAGGAAATCTACAAGCGGGTGGATGTGAAGCCGGTTGTTTAGAGGAGGCATCTTACGGTCCTAAAGATCCAAGGTCTTGATTGCGTTGAGGAGGTATCGATCCTCAAGCGCGAAATTGGGCCGCTGGTGGGCGGTGAGCAGAACCTTGCCTTCGATGTGATCAAGGGCGAGATGACGGTGTTGGCGGGGGGCGTCTCGGTTGGGGTGTTGGTGGAGGCAGTGCGCAAGACGGGGATGAGCGCACGGCTGCTTTCGGCACCGGTTGAGGCGCGCAGTTGGTGGAGCCTGCATGGGCGGCTGACGCTGACCATCGCGAGTGGGGCGTTGACGCTGGCGGGGCTATTGACGCATCTGGGCTTAACGGGCAATTGGGCGGAGGCGTTGAGCGGCGTTGGTAACGCGCCGCCGGCGTCGCGGGTGCTGTATGGCCTGGCTATTCTGGCGGGCTTGTATCTGGTGCTGCCTAAGGCGCTGTACTCTCTGCGGCGCGTTCGGCCCGACATGAACCTGCTGATGACGATCGCGGCAGTGGGGGCGGTGGCGATCGGCGAGTGGTTTGAAGGGGCGACGGTGGCCTTCTTGTTCGCGCTGTCGTTGACGCTGGAGGCTTGGAGCGTGGGGCGGGCGCGGCGCGCGATTGAGAGGCTGTTGGACTTGGCGCCGACCGTTGTACGCGTGCTGGATGCCAGCGGGGTGCGGGAGATGGCGCCCGCGCTGGTGGAAGTGGGGACACGCTTTCAAGTGCGGCCGGGCGAGCGGATTGCGCTGGACGGCGAGATTGTGAGCGGGGTTAGCGAAGTGAACCAGGCACCGATTACAGGCGAGAGCGTCTCGGTGCTGAAGGAGGCGGGGGCACCTGTCTTTGCCGGCACGGTCAATGGCGCGGGGATGCTGGAGGTGCGCGCGACACGCACCAGCGACGACACGACCCTGGCGCACATCATCCGCATGGTGGGCGAGGCGCAGCGCAATCGCGCACCGGCCGAGCAATGGGTGGATGGCTTTGCGCGGCGCTACACGCCCGCTGTGTTGCTGATTGCGCTGGCGGTGTTGCTGATCCCGACGCTGGTATTGGGCCAAGCGTTTGCGCCTTGGGTCTATCAATCGCTGGTGTTGCTGGTGATTGCTTGCCCCTGCGCGCTGGTGATCTCGACGCCAGTCAGTGTGGTGGCGGCGCTGGCGGCGGCGGCGCGACGTGGGGTGCTGGTGAAGGGCGGCGCGCATATGGAGACGCCTGCGAGGCTGAAGGCAATCGCATTCGATAAGACAGGAACGCTGAGCGTCGGGCATCCCGCAGTGGTGCGCGCGTATGCGATGAACGGGCACACCGAGACCGAGCTGCTGGAGCGGGCAGTGGCGATGGAGTCACACAGCGACCACCCTTTGGCGAAGGCGATTGTGGCGTATGGCGCGGCGATGGGAGTGCGGCCTCTGCCTGCCGACGAGTTCTCGATCACACCGGGGAAGGGTGCGACGGCTAAGTGGAACGGCAAGGAGTATTGGCTGGGGTCGCATCGCTTCCTTGAGGAGCGCGGGCAAGAGACGCCGGAGGTGCATGAGCAGCTTGAGGCGTTGTCGGCAACAGGGCAGACGGTTGTGGTTGTCGGGACAGAAGCGCATGTATGTGGCTTCCTCGCGCTGCGGGACGTGATTCGGCCGGAGGCGGCGGCGGTCGTTGCTGAACTGAGGACGTTGGGCATCCAGCATGTCGTGATGCTGTCGGGAGACAACCAGGGGACGGCGGACGCGATTGGGCGCGAGGCTGGTATCGATGAGATCCACGGGGATTTGTTGCCGTCCGACAAGCTGGCGACGGTAGGCGAACTGGTTGAGCGCTACGGGGCGGTGGCGATGGTGGGGGACGGGATCAACGACGCGCCCGCGTTAAGCCGCGCGACGGTGGGCATCGCGATGGGAGCGGCGGGGAGCGACACGGCGATGGAGGCAGCGGACATCGCGCTGATGTCTGACGACTTGTCCAAGCTGCCTTGGCTAATCCGTCACTCGCGGCGGATGGTGGGGATCATCCGGGCCAACATCGTAATGTCGTTGGCGGTGAAGGCCGTGTTTGTAGGGCTGACGATGTGGGGGCACGCGTCGCTGTGGGCGGCGATTGCGGCCGACATGGGCGTGTCGTTGCTGGTGATCTTCAACGCGCTGCGGCTATTGAGAGGCTAGGGCTTTCTTGCCCGCCTCAAGCACGGCAATGATCTTTTCGACATCGTAAACGGCACCGGCCCAAGTGCCCCCAGAGACGTCCTGCAGGGCGGCCCAGAGGCGCGAGTCAGCAGGCAGTAGAGGGTCTGCGGCAAGGGTTGTTGGCGTGGGGCGGGCGGCCAGGATGCGGTCGCCTTCTGCCGCGCCGCCCTCCTCAGTGATCAGGTTGACAGTGCCGGTGAGGTTGTTGCGATCGACGATGATTTCGATCAGATCGCCGTCCTCGATCTTGCCGATGGGGCCGCCAGAGAGGGCTTCGGGCGTGACGTGGCCGATGCAGGCCCCGGTAGAGACACCGCTGAAGCGGGCATCGGTAATGACGGCGACGTGCTTGCCGAAATCGAGATGCTTAAGCGCGCTGGTAAGTTGGTAGGTCTCCTCCATACCGCTGCCCAAGGGGCCGCGGCAGTTGAGCACGAGGATGTCGCCCGCGTTGATGCGGTCTTCTCCGTGAGACTTGATGGCGTGGATGGCGGCGGGCTCTGAGTGGAAGACGCGGGCGCGGCCACGCTTGCGATAGACGTTGTCGGCATCGACGACGCTGGGGTCGATCGAGGTGCTCTTGATGACCGCGCCACCGGGGGCGAGATTGCCCATCGGGAAGGAGACAGTGGCGGTGAGGCCACGGGAACGGGCGCTGTCGGGCGACATGATGACGTCATCGGGGTCGACGCCATCGCGCTCTTTGAGCAGCTTGCGAAGGTGGTGGCGGCGCTCACTCGATTCCCACCAATCGAGACTTTCACCGAGCGTGTGGCCGGTGGCGGTGAGGGCGTCAAGCTTGAGAAGGCCTTGGGCCCGGAGGTGGAGCATCACTTCAGGGACGGCGCCGGCGAGAAAGACCTGCACCGTGGGATGGTTGCGCGGTCCGTTGGGCAGGGCGTCGACCATGCGCGGGATCTGGCGATGGATGTGGGTCCAATCGGCGGGCGTGGGGCGAGTCAGGCCAGCGTGATAGGCGACAGCGGCGAGGTGCATGATGACGTTGGTGGATCCGCCGAAAGCGGCAAAGACGGCCATCGCGTTGTCCAGGGCGGCCTGGGTGAGGAAGTCAGTCGTCTTGAGACCGCGGGCGCTTTGGTAGAGCAGGGCGGTGGCGGAGCGACGGGCCATGTCGAGCCAGATGGGCGCGCCGCTGGGGGCAAGCGCGGCGTGGGGAAGAGTCATGCCGAGGGCTTCGCCAATCACTTGAGCGGTGGCGGCGGTGCCGAGGAACTGGCAGCCTCCGCCGGGGGAGGCGCAGGCGCGGCAGCCCATGTCGGCGGCGTGTTCAAGGGTGATGGCACCGTGGGCGTAGCGTGCTCCGATGGTTTGTACCTTGCCCGTGTCTTCGCCGTCCTCTGTGGCGAGGGTGACGCCGCCGGGGACCAGGATTGTGGGTAGAGTGTGCGTGGCGGCCAAGGCCATCATCATCGCGGGGAGACCTTTATCGCAGGTGGCGACGCCGAGGACGCCTTTGCGCGTGGGCAGGCTGCGGATGAGACGGCGAAAGACCTGCGCGGCGTCGTTGCGATAGGGAAGGCTGTCGAACATGCCGGGCGTACCCTGAGTGCGGCCGTCGCAAGGGTCCGTGACGTAGGCGGCGAAGGGGACAGCGCGGTGCTTCTTGAACTCTTCGGCGGCGGCAGTCATGAGCAGGTTCACTTCCCAATGGCCGGTGTGGTACCCGAGGGCGACGGGAGTTCCGTCGTTGGCGCGGATGCCGCCGTGGGTGGAGAGGAGGAGGATTTCCTGGCCACCGAGCAGGCGTGGGTCCCAACCCATGCCAGCATTTTGGGTCCAACCGAAAAGGTCGCCGGAGGGGCGCTGGAGGAGCATGTCGGCGGTGATGGGGAGCGAGCCGGCGGGGCCCTTGGCTTTGGAGATGACGTCGAGGAGGGACGTGTCGGGCGACTCGAGCAGGGCGAGAAGGGGCGTTGCTGGCATTCGTCTCTCATCGTATCGTGAGGACGGGAAGCTTACCGCGACTGCTAAAGGGATAAGCTCATGCGGGGAGTTGCCAACCCAAACTCAGTCTGAAAAGCCTCCGTCACCCGCCAATCCTTCTTCCCCGCCGTAATCTCCCGCACCCGCTCCCGCACCTCCTCGCGATAGCGGCTGCTCGCCAGCCCCGTCACCGCACAAACCGCCACCTCCGCCCGCGCTTCCCCCAACACCCGCAACAGCGCGTCCCTCGCCTCCTCCAGCGGCGACGCCCCCAGGCTGATCGCGATCGTCTTCTGCGCCTCCAGCCCCAGGCCCCGCTCCCACCGCGCCATCACCGCCCGGATCGCCTCGGCGTGCCGGCTCTGCGCTAACGCCGCAATCGCCTCCAGGCCTCGCGCATCGTCTTCCCCCACAAAGGACGCCACAAAATCCAGAGCCCCGCGCTCTCCCAGTTCAAGAATCCCCGACAAGCACGCGCCCATCACTTCCGGCTCCGTGTCCCCCCGGATCGCCAACTGCCGCAACAACAATTCACCCTCCCATCGCGACAACTGCGCCAAAGCCCCCACCGCCGCAACCCGTACCAATTTCGCGTCGTCCCCCAGCGCCCACACCAGCAATCTCAAGATCGAAACCCCGTCCAATTCCGTCGATACCAACGCCTCGGCGCACGCCGCCCGCACGCCCATCGCCGTATCGGTCGTCCCGCTCCATACCGGCTCCATCTGCCGGTAGCGCAATCCCCGCGCAAACACCTCTGGCGACCTCCAGGCCATCTCGCCCAACGCCTTGACGATCGCCAACTTCCCCCAGCACTGCGGATCGTCTTTTGCTCCATCCGCCATCAATCGGTCAAAGGCCGACACCAGCTCCGGAGCCAACTCGCGCAACCCCAATTCGGCACACATCTCCGCCGCCTTCGACACGACGTAATTGCTCGCGTCCCCCAGCGCCTTGGCCACCCCGGTGCGCGCGTCGCTCGATTGCCGCAACGCCCGCAGAGCTTCAAGTTTTTTCTCAAACGCCGCCTTGCCGCTCGCCGATTTCCCAGTGGCCATCTACCCCGCCTTCAGCGCCCGCTCGGCCGTAGCCCGGTACACCCAGGCCGCGACCAGATACAACAACCCGCCCAACACCAGCGTCTGGTACAAACCCAGGTAGATCGCAAAGAAGATCGCCATCGCGCTCCCCAACACACTCGACGCCGCGTTCATGCTCCACGCCCAACGCACCGCGCTCTTCTCCCACGTCTCCAGCGTCGCCAGGCCGGTCGGGAAAGGAATGCCCATCAAAAAGCCCAACGGCGCAATCACCGCCACCGTCACCGCCATCTTCAGCGCCAGCGGCCAAGCCGGACCCAGGTCGCTCACCAGCCCCGCAAAGTAACCGAGCACTGGCACCAGAATCACGATCAGTAATAATACAATCCGTAGCCGTTCGGCGTTGCCCTTCACGATCCGCTTGGAGTAAAAGCTCCCCAACCCACTGGTCAGTAACATCGAAAAGATAATGACCGTCAACGCATAAGTCGGATGCCCCAGCAACAAGACAAACTTCTGGATGAGCGACACCTGGATCATGATGTAACCCGCTCCCAGACAGACAAAGTAAAGCAAGAACCCCTGCAAGCTTCGCTCCGCTGGCAGCTTCTGCCCCAGCACCAAGGGTGGCAGAAGCAACGTAACCACTGTCGCAATGACACTGACAAACAAAACGCCGAATAACATCGGTACCGCCCGGTTGATCTTATAGTCGGCGTTGTCCCGCTCGCTCGAAAAGAAGAAACCCCAGATATCCTGCGGCTGTACCGTATAGAAGAAGAACGGGCGGTTGTCGCTTACCGGAGTCACGTTGTATTGATAACGGGCAAAGAACGAAGTCCGGTCCGTCGTCGTGAGTAACTCCTGAAAGGGGTTGCGCGCCGCCGTGCCCGGCACATACACCTGCTCCATCTTGCTCTCGGCCATGGCGGCCTGCGCGCGCTTCACAAACTCTTCGCTCATCGGCTTGCGCGACAAAATTACCGTGTCCGTAGCGCCCCAGCCCTTGATCTTGTTCGATCCCTCGCGCGCCACAACCACGTGCCGTGCCACATCCGTTTCGCCCAATCTGTCCAACGCGTCGATCGTCAACGACAGCAGCCGCAGCGACTCTCGCGGCGGATCGAAACCCCACCGCGTAAACGCCAAAATGCCGTCGTCCGTCAAGTGCGTCAGATAGTCATAAAACGCGTCTGAGGTGTAGAGATTGTTCTCACTCAAACTAAACGCACCCGCCGCCGTCGACGCCCACGTATCTACCAGCGTCGCCTGAATGACTTGATACCGCTCCGTGCTCCGCCGCGCAAAGCTGCGCCCGTCCTCCACCACGATCCGCACCTCCGGCCGCAGGTACAAACCAAAGCTCAACTTGGCAAACTTCTCCCGCATCACGACGCTCGCGATGATCGGGTTGATCTCCACCCCCGTCACATCCTTACTGCCAGAAGCCAGAGCCCGCGCCACATCCCAGCCGCCCCCCGGCCCAATCACCAGCGTCTTGGCCCCCGCCTTCAGCTTGTAAGGCAAGCCCGGCCCATTGTCCAGCACGCGATACTTCGCCTCAGCGTTCATCGCGTTCAAATCTTGCGAAAAGATGCCCGTCGCCGCGTCGGCGTCGATCACGATGTTAGGCAGATTCGTCCCGCCCTCCTTCGCCACCGCAATGCGCGAGAAGCTGTTCCACTTCACAAACTGCTCGTTCTCCAACACCTGCCCCTTGGCGTAGCGGATGTCGATCCATTCCGTGCGCATGTTGAACACAAACAAGGCCGTCAAGGCTAACGCGATCGCCACCGCCGCCACCCGCCCTGAAAACTCTTTCGCCAGGTTGTACCAGATCGCCGAACTCGCCGCAAACATCACCGCCACCGCGATCACCGTATTCGGCCCGCCAAAGGTGTCCAGCAGCGGGATCAACAGCAAGCAACCTCCGGCCGCCCCCAACAGATCGAAAAAGTAAACCCGCTCCACCTTTTCGATCGTGTCGGAAATGACCAGCGACACAATCGCTCCGGCCAGCAAAAACGGCA
>JANXUM010000561.1 GCA_025356215.1 Bryobacter sp.
CGAGCCAGCGCTCTTCGCAAATCGTTTCGATTTTGCGGCTGCGCCGGATCTGGAAGCTGGCCCAGGCGTAGCGCCGGAAGGCTTCTTCCTCCAGCTCGGTCTCGGGGTTGCAGTCTTTGCGGAGCTTCTGCGTCAGCGCGCGGAATTGTTCTTCTACCTCGAGGCGGAGATTTGCCTCATTTTCTTCGTTCGTCTTTGTCGTCGTATCCATCGGTTTTGTATTTTGCATAGGGGTTTCCTTGGCAAAGAAATTAGCAGCCGATGTCGCCAAAACGAACTATGGTTTTTGGAGGGCGTTGAAAACAGGGGAGATTGGGGCGAAAACAGTTGTGAATCGGGTTTTGGGGGCGATCAAGCCGGGCAGTCCAGTAGAAGCCGTGCCGCCTTACTTGAGTAAGTAACGATTGGGGACGTTACGGATGGGGGTTTTGACGCCGTGGAGCTTGGCGTAGAGATAGGCAATGTTATTGTAAGTGTCTTGCTCGGTGCGCTGGAATTGACGGTAAAGGCCGCATTGAGTAAAAGAGAGAAGCGTTACATCGTAAAGTAAGGTTTCCCACGGGAAACCGGCACCCCAGGTTAGGCCCTTGAGGCGGACGTCGAGCTTGGCGCCGGCCTTGACTAACAGCTCCATCATCGGACGGGCGTAGTTCCGATGACTGTTGACCGTGTGGAAGATGGGGGTGTGGCCGCCGAAGCCGTCGGAATCCACAGAGGCGCGGGCGTTGACGTTGGCTCCGGCTTTGATGAGGACTTTGGCACAACTTAGCGAATTGTATTCAGCGCAGATGTGCAGGGCGGTGACGCCTTTGAGTGGCGTGAAAGTGCAATTGAGGTTGTATTTACGGTTCGGGGACTGGAGGACGCGACGGAGGGCGGGGGCGTCGTCGAGAAGAACGGATTTGAGGACAGGGTCTTCAATGGTCGCTCCCGCGTCGAGCAAGACCTTTAGACAGTCTGCGAATTTTGGCGAGCGGAGGTACATCTCGATCAACGCGCCGATTGGAGCCAAGCCCTTGATCGGCGCTGTGGGACTTTGGCCAGCGGCAAGGGCGGCGCGGATTCCGTCGGGCGCGTGGCATTCGAAGGCTTCGAGGAGGTCGGCTTCCAGTGACATTGTTGCTTTCGGCTTGGAGTTTAACATTGGGGCGGAACGGCCCGCCGATTGCAGTAGGATTGGCTATGCGCAGCTTGATGTTGGTGGCGGGGCTGGGGGTTTGCCTGATTGGGCAGGAATTGGTAATTCGTACGACGGTGCCGTTGATTCTTGTGCCGGTGAGTGTGACGGATCGGCACGGTAAGACGGTGGAGGGACTGGCGGAGGAGGATTTTGAAGTGTTGGACAACGGGAAGCCGGTGCGTCATGTATTGGAAGTGACGAATCAACCGATCGCACTGATTGTGGCCGTGCAGACGAGTTCCATTTCAGGGCCGGCATTGGCGAAAGTGCAGAAGATTGGGGCGATGTTTGGGCCGCTGCTGGTGGGGGAAGGCGGGATCGCATCGATCGTTAGTTACTCCGAACAAGTGAAGGTTTTGCAGGAGTTTACCAACGACCCGGAGGTGTTCTCTTCACGGATGCGGAAAATTCTGCCGGATGGGGGCGGGGCGCGGCTGAACGACGCGGTTGTTGAGGCGGTGAAGCTGTTTGGGGAGCGGTCGAAGTTTCGCCGGGTGTTGGTGGTGATTGGCGAGAACAAGGACCGGGGGAGCCGGGCGAAGCTGGAACAAGCGGTCAGTCAGGCCCAGGCGGCCAGCGTGACCATTTATCCAGTGACTTACTCGGTTTATGCGACGGCTTTCACTTCTAAAGGAGATGAGCGATTTGCGGGAACCAACAAGCGGGTGAATCAGCCATCGGGCGGGTTGGATTTGCTGGCGGTGTTTAGCGAGATTGGGCGGATGGGGTCAGAGAACGCAGGGGCGGCGCTGGCACAATTTACGGGCGGGGAGAAGGTTTCATTTACGCGACTGGAGGGGTTGGAAAAAGTGATCGCGAAGGTGGGCGAAGATTTGCATTCGCAGTATTTATTGAGTTTTTCGGCGGACGGGGCGGCTGCGAAGAGTTATCACGCACTCAGTGTGCGCGTAAAGCGGGAGGGGGTGGCGACGCGAACGCGACCGGGTTATTGGCTGGAATGAGAGGCGTGGCGTGAATTAGACTGGGTGCTTGACTTCCGACATTCAACCTACGCTCTGGCGATTCTTTCTGCTGGTTCTAGTCGCGACGACAATCCTGAAATTGGGGATGGCGAGTTCGACATCGGGAACCAACGACATCCGCACTTATGAAGGCTTTGCGAAGACGGCAGAGGAGGCTGGAGGAGTCAGGTTATACCGAGACGGCGCGGTCATCGCGATGCCCGGAGGCGAGATCGCCGTGGAGCAGTTCTGGCATCCGCCGTTGATTGTGAATCTGCTGGCTGGGCTTTACCGGCTGGCGGGCGCGACGGGAGTGGCGTTTGCGCTGCTACTGCGATTGCTGTCCATCGTGGCCGATGTGGGGAGTGCGCTGTTGGTGTGGCATTTGATGCGCGCGAAGGGACAGAATGGCGCGTTGGCGGCGGTAGTTGTAGCTGGATCACCCTTGCTATTGATGGTTTCGGGGTTTCATGGCAACACCGATTCGGTGATGCTGTTTTTTGTGCTGCTGACGGCTTGGCTCCTATTGACGGGCAGACATGCGGCGTGGGTGGGAGTGGCGTTTGGCTGCAGCGTCAGCATCAAGCTTTGGCCGGTGTTTCTGGGATTGACCTTTCTCCTTGAGCTGCGAAGCTGGCGGGCCAGGGGTTGGTTTAGCTTGGCGGCGATCGGAGTGTTCACCGCGGGAGGCTTGCCGGCTTTACTGGAGGACCCGGTCTTCATCATCCGGCATGTGTTGGGGTACGCCAGTCTATCCGGTATCTGGGGGCTGGGCAGGGGATTGTCGCGGATGTCATGGCAGTTACCGAATCAAATCTTCTCGGAGTACGGAAGGCAGTTCTTATTTGTCTTGACGGCAATTTTGTCCTTTGCCGCATGGCGGAGCGGGGCGAACCTGATGACCAGGTGCGGCTTGGTGGCGGCTGGCTTTCTTGCGTTGACGCCGGGGTTTGGGATTCAGTATTTGACATGGCTGGTGCCGTGGGTGGGAGTACTGGGGGTGGGCACCGCAGTGGTGTATTCGATGAGCGCGGGATTGTTTATGGCGGCGGTTTATACGTATTGGTGCGGAGGATTACCTTGGGGTTTTGCGGACTCGATGATCGCGGGGCCATGGAGGGGAAATCTGATCTGGCTGGAGATCGTGTGTTGGTTGAATGTGGTTTACCTCTGGCTGAGGTTTTTGGAGCGCGCTTTGTTTCCATTGAAAAGGATGACGTCGGTTGAGTCAGCGAGCGCTGCTCCGATGAAGTAGCTGACGGGGGATGAAGCCAGGATGGCGAAGGCGGCGGAACTTTGGCCGGAGGCGGCGACGGCGATATCGCCGAAGGCACCGATTTCACTGCCGTTGGCGAAGATTTCGTAGGCGGGGGAGAGGGGGCCGATCAGGAGCGAGAGCGGCTCGGCGGGGAGGGTGAGTCATAAGAGGAGTTGGAGTTTCATTGGTGGCTCCCGTTGGGGGTTGAGGGAGGAAAATATAGGATATGGAGAAAGTGGTGCGGATCTTTAAGAGCTTTGCCGAGGCGGACGCTACGGACGACCGTTCGCTGCGCGCGATGACTCCGCAACAGCGTGTCGACATTTTCTTCGCGATCCAACAACGGGGTTACCTGGATGCCTCTGACGAAAGCCTTGCGCGAGTTTGTCGAGTGCTTAAACTTGAACAAAGTTGAGTATCTAGTTGTTGGGGCGCTGGCTGTATCTTGGCACGGGTTCCCAAGATACTGGTCAACGAGGGTGGCAGGTACAGTCAGTGATATACCGGTGAACCTGATTGGCTTGGACGCGCTTACGCGACGACGACCGTTGGAATAGGTCATTGCACGGCCCTTTGCACGACCACGACCGTGATGTCGTCGGTTTGGCCCCAGGCTTTGGCGGCGTTGGCGATCTCTTGCGCTGACTTGGATGAGATCTCGCGGGTGCGGTCGAAGCCGAATAATTCGCGCTTTGCGTTCTCCGCCTCGACTACGCCGTCCGACACGAGGGTGAGTTGGCCCGATGCTGGCAATTCGAATTCCAGATCCTGGTAGGAGGCGTCGGCAGATATGCCCAGGGGCAGGCCCGCGTCAATGGGGACTTCTTGCCCGTTGACATAAGGGTTGGGGTGGCCAGCGCTGGCAGCCGAGGCGAGCTTTCCTTCCTGATAGCGAACGCAGCAGCAGGTGACGAAGCCGCCGCCGGTGTGACCGGTCAGCGCTTGGTTCAAGCCCGCCAGAATGGCGGCGGGCGAGGATGAGGTCTCACGCCGCAGCGCTCCGATGGCGACCGATACGAGCATTGCCGCCCGCAAGCCTTTGCCGCTGACGTCGCCGACCAGTATGACTTGCGCGCCGTCGGGGAAGTGGAGGGTCTGATAGAAGTCGCCGCCCACTTCGGAGGCGGGCTCGTAGACGGCATCGATTTTGAGAGCGGCACTGGAATCAGCCGGGGCACTTGGCAACAGGAACTGCTGCACGGCTCGGGCCGCATCCATTTCACCGCTCAACCGTTGGCTGGCGGCACCGAGGCCGCGAATGAGTTGGACGGTGAGGCCGGCGGCAATCACGATCGTCAAAATCGACGTAAATTCCCAGGCGATGCCGTAGAACTTGACGCTGGTCTTACCGACGCTCCAGGAAAGGGTTAAGACAAGAGACAATTGCGAAATTGTCAACAAGGACAGCCCCGCGGGGATGAGACCGGCCAGGCGGTCGCCGCGGCGCCACGCGGTAATCGCAGAATCCGCCGTGAGAAGGATGAGGCCGATCTCCATGATGCCCAAGACTGTCAGCGGGATGGCGAAATTGAAGCTGGCCATGGTCGCGTTGTTGGCCAACTGGAGGAGAAACGCCAGCGGAGCCAAGACCTGGAGCGCGCGTTTGGGGGAGCCATCGCGAATCAGGGGGAGAGCGAATTGCGCCAGCAGCAAAGGGCCAAGACTTAGGGCGTTGCCGATGATGAGCGTGACGCCGTGAGGCCAGTCTCCAGCGAGGGTGAAGAAGATCCAGGCATGGGTTAGCGCCTCGGAGAAGAGGAAGCCGGCAAACCACACGAGGTCCCGGCGGCTGGAGGGGAAGAACCAACAAAGCAGGAGGAGAATGCCGAGCGCGAATTCGATCGCGCAGGAGGCGAGGATTCCTGAAGCCGCCCGCTCGCGAATTGCCATAGACGCGCGGCCCGCGTCGCGGGGCGCGGCGCGATCGTCGGTGAGCAGGTAGGGGCCGGTGTCGGGGAAGTCGACTGTGCCGAACTCTGGCGGGACGAGGAGTGGGGAGGTCCATAGGCGCAGCGCCAGGGTTACGCGGCGCGTGCCGGTGGGGAGCGCTTTGCTGGGGATGGTGAATGTGCGGGGACGGGCGGTGTAGGTTTTTGCGAGGCGGGGTTCGCCGACCGCCGCGATGCGGATGCCGTTGACATAGACTTCGTAGACTTCATTGACGCTTCCGAGGGTAATCGCCAGTGGAGCGGGGCCGGGCCAGGTCGCTAGCTCGACGGTACGGCGCAGCCACCACCGCCCGGCGGGCGGAGGGGTGGATCTGGGGAGCCGCATTGGTTGCCATGCTGAATCGTCGAAGGTGCTTTCGGAGTATTGCGGCCGGTCTCCGGCTTGGAAGCGCCAATCGCCGGAGAGATCGAAGAATAGGGCCGGCGCTTGGGCGGCGAGCGTGGCAGCGAAGGCGAAGTAGGCGAGTAATGCCTTCATGTATTTCTGTGGAGCATGACCATCGTAATGCCGAAACTGGTTCTGGCGAGAAGAGCCAACACCGGCGCCAACATCGTGGCCATCATCGCCATCGGCTACTGGACCGCGGCTTTTGCCGCCGCCTCATCGGCGTGGAGCGTCGTATACTTGGCCAAGCCGAGCATGGTGAAAACCTTGACGAAGTGGGCGGAGAGGCCGAAGCAGACCACCTTCTGCGGCACCTTACTGGCGGCCATCATGAGTTGAATGACGAGAGCGATGCCGCTGGAGTTGAGGTAGGGGACCTTGGCAAAGTCGAGGAGGATCTTGTCGGTTGCGGCCGGGAGCTTCTTGTATTCGCCCAGCACCGCTTCTTCGGAGGCGCTGGTGATGTCGCCATCAAATCGCATGATGGCGAGGCTTCCGGATTGTTCTACTTTTGTTTTGGTTGGGGCTGTCATATCGATTTATGCCATTTCCTTCGGGTTCAAGTGAATTACCAGTCTCGCGTAACTGCCGGACTTCTCGCTGACGTATTCGACCTCGTCCACCAGAGCTTGAATCAGAAACATGCCCATGCCGCGGGGAGTTTCTTCGCCAATCATCTTGAGATCGATGTCGGGGACGTGGAGGTCTCCGTGCACACCGCCGCCCTGGTCGTGAATTTTGACTTCGAGGGATTTTTCGTCCATCGCGAGAGTGACAACGACGCCGAGGCGTTCATTGAGTTGGTTGCCGTGTTCGATCGCGTTGATGCAGGCTTCAGCGACGGCTGTTTTCAGGTCGTCGACACGATCGGGCGAGAAGCCCATAATCTGCGCCACGCTGGCGGCGGTGTCCATCGCGACTTTCTCAAAGCCAAGGCGCGTGGGGAGCCGAAGCTCGGTCATGATGGGAGAGTCGATCATGATGTTACTCCTGTGTTGCCGCGATAGAGATAGAGAGCGGTCATGTCGTCGGTCTGGCGGGCGCCGCCGGTGTAGTCGGCGAGAGTCTTCCAGGCGAAGTCGAGGAAGGCGTCGTCGGACTGGTCGCCGAGAAGGCCGAGGAGGCGCTCTTCGCCGAACTCCTCATCGCCGCAGAAGACCTCGGTGAGACCGTCCGTATAAAGAAGTAACTGGGCACCTTGATTGAATTGCCAGCAATCGATTTCGTAAGTACGGCCGGGTAACATGCCGAGGGGCGGACCGCTGGCACCGACTAAGACAGGGTCGGGCTTAATCCCTTTGAGAAAGGCCGGATTGTGGCCGGCGTTGACCATCTCGAGAGTATGGTTGACGGGATCGAGACAGATCAGAATGGCTGTGACATAGCGGCGGCGGGCTTCCACGCCTTCGCGCCAGTGGAGGTCATTGAGTCGAGCGGCGATTTCTTCGAGAGGGAGGCCCGTGCCGGCCATGGCGCGGAAGCTGGAGCGGAAGGTCATGCTGATCATGGCAGAGGCCATGCCCTTGCCGGCGACGTCGGCGAGAACCATCATCAGACGGCCGTCGTCGAGAGTGACGACATCGACATAATCGCCACCAACCTCGTAACAGGTGGTCGAGCGGAAGTGGAGGCCGTAGCCGTCGATGGCGGGTACGTGATCGGGAAGGAGGCTGCGTTGGATGGCGCGGGCGGCATCGAGATCCATCTGAACGCGTTCCCATTCGATGGTGCGCTTGTGGTGCTGGGCGTTGCCGACGGCGAG
>JANXUM010000584.1 GCA_025356215.1 Bryobacter sp.
CGGATGAAGAATTCGTTGGAGAGCAAGGTTTGTCCGGTTGAAGGTGGTGGCTGGAGGGCGCGGAGGATCTGCGGGAGCGTATCCTCGATCGGATTGAGATCGGTGCCCAGCCCGGCCAGGGGCGCGACGCCCTCGCGTTTATAGTTCATGGGGATCGCCGGATCGAAAATTCCTTCTTCCGACTATGCCCGCCAGTCCTGATAGACGTGGCGGTAAGCTTCGGTGGATTTCCATGAGGCCTCAGCGGTTGGGCTGCCGCAGTGGCTCTTGATAGCGAAGGACAGTATCGACACTGCAATCGGCGGCATCGGGATAGCCGAATTCGAGCCAGAAATCTGAACCGAAGCGATGGCCCTGGAAGCTGACGCCGGCTGTACCGTCGGGGAGCAGCGAGCGTGTGAGCCAGTTGTTGGGGCCAGGTTCGATGCGGTCAGTGTAGGGGGCGAAACCGCCGTGGAGATTAAATGCGTGACCGGGAGAGAGGGGTACGCCGAAGGACGCCCTTGGGGCGCAAGGTGGGATTTTATTTCAAATGGCACCCATTTGAGGCTCAAGTGAGTTGCGGTACCAGGACTCGTCCCGGCGGCGGACCTGGGCGAAGATTGCGTTGGCGGACTTAGCGTTTTGAACTACAGCGACAATGTCCGCGTGGTCGTTGAGATTGCTGTTGAAGGTGTCGACCCAGAAGCCACGGTAGGTTGGCTGGGTGGCCGGATTGAGGGCAGCCACTGCTGAGAGGACGCTGATGGTGAGTGCGCGAAGGTTAGCCAAAGATGGCTAGAATCCGAGCTTCAGGGCCATTTGGATCACGCGCGGATTACCGGTTGTGCTGCGAATCACGCCGTAACTGGCGGCAGTGATGCTGCCGCCGGGATTGGCGAAGTTAGTAACATTCAGGACGTTGAAAAACTCTGAGCGGAATTCCAGCCAGACCTTTTCCGTGACCGCGACGCGTTTGTTGACCGAGAGATCAATGTTGCGCTGGGCGGGGCCGCAGAGGATGTTGCGGCCGGTGTCGCCGAAGAGGTTGCCGGCGCGCACGAAGGCCGAGGTGTTGAAGTATTGGTTGAGGCGGTCTTGTGTGCGTCCGGTGCCGCGGGCGGACTGGGTGGTGGCTCCGGGCGCCCACGAGGCGCGGCTGCTGGCCGAGCCGTAGAATGCGCCACCGGTGGTGTCGAGGATGCTTAGGGGGGTGCCGCTTTGTGCGATGGCGACGCCAGCGAGCTGCCAGCCGTCGAAGACGCGCTTGCCGAAGGCAGTGTTGTTGAGCGCGAAGCCCCACTTGGGAATGTTGTAGCTAAAGTTGACGACAAGGCGTTGGGTGCGGTCAAAGTCCGACGGGCCGCGATTGAGGCTGAGCCGTGTCTGGTCGCCGTCGCCCGCAGTGAAGGTGGCTCCGGTAGCCGAGCCGGAATTGTTGTCGAGCGACTTGGCCCATGTGTAGGCGCCTTGTAGGCGAAGGCCTTTGGCGAGGCGGCGGGTGACGCTGAGCTGCATGGAGTTATAGCGGGAGTCGGTGGAGGTTTCCAGCCAGACAAGGCCGGTGGGCGAGAAGCCGACATACGGCACGCGCAACTGGGCGTTGGCGGCGGTGTTGCCGGTGGCGGCCAGAACCGGTTGGTTGATGAGACGCTGGGTGGCGAGGCGGGAACCTTTTGTCCCTGCGTAGCCGAGCTCAATGAGGGTCGCCGGGTTGATCTGATACTGCACGTTCAAACCGTACTGTTGGAGGTATGGAGTACGCAGGGTGGGGTCGACGGCATTGAGGCCGATGGCGGGCCGATCCGTCGTGTAGGGCGGGGAATAGAGAAGCGGCAGGATCGGAAACTGGCTGCGCTGCGGGAGGACGGGGAAGGGATCGCGCAGAGAGGCGGCACTGTTGGAAGCGGCCGCGAGGTCCGTTCGGACGTAGCCTGGCAAGGAGAGCGCCTCTAGTAAGCCCAGTTGATTGGAAAGCCGATCGTAGTAAATGCCGTAGCCGCCGCGCAGGACTAATCGCTCTGTCATCTTGTAGGCGAGGCCAAAGCGCGGGGCGAAGTTGCCGGTGGGCGCGTTGTCGATGAGTGTGGGCGAGACGCCGGGGATGCCGGGGAGCGGCTTGAGCGAGGCGGAGCTTTGGACGAAGCCAGCACTGGTGGAGCCGCCGTCGGCGGGGGCGCGATAAAGACGCGTGTCGAAGCTGCCGTTGCGGCCTTGCTTGTCCACGGCGTAACCGAGATAGTCCGAGCGAAGGCCGGCGTTGATCGTAAGTCGCGAAGTAAGTTTCCAATCGTCGAGGACGAAAAAGGACAAGTCTGTGATTCGATCCTGACGGTCTGTAACTCCGCTGGCGACGCTGGAACTGTTGATGTTACTGAAGCCCGTACCGTTGCCGCCCTGGGCGAGGCTGGTGCCCGGTAGGCCAGTGAGGAAGTCCCCAAAGCTTTGAATGGTGAGTGTGCCGCGGAAGCGATTGTTTGAGTAGTAATCGTCAACATAGCGGCGCATTTCCATGCCGGTGCGGATCTGGTGGCGGCCTTTTACCCAGGACAGGGTGTCGGTGAAGTGATAGGTATCCTGATTGACACCCTGATCGGCGTTGACGCTGTAGCCGAGGCTAAAGACGCCCGTGACGGCGATCTGCGGGATGTCAGGGAAGTCGGCGGAGTTGAAGCGTTTCATGCCGATCTGGCTGAGTGGAATCTGGTTCTCCTGAACGACGGTGCCGAGGAGGCGGGAGAAGCCCATGCGGGCCTCGTTGACGAGGTTGGGTGTGAAAACGTGAGTGTCGGTGAGACTCATGATGCGGCTTTTGAAATCCTGAGTCGTGCCGAAGCCGGGGACAGTGGCCGCGGGCAGTGGCTGGAAGGCGGGCTGAGCGGAGATGATCGACTTGAACATCAAGCGATTGTTGCTTGCCAATTGGTGATCGACGTTGGAGATGTATTGGTTCTCCTCATAGCGGGCCGGAATCGAGACGGCGTAGTTGACGCCGGAATTTGAGCTTAGCGGCGAGGGAATGACGAAGGCTCCGTTGTCGAGCTTTAAGTTGAGGAGGGCGAAGGCGGTGGCGTCGATGTTGGAGCCATTGGGCAGGATCGTGGGTCCACCGCGAGCGCCGCGCAGACCGGAGAAGGCTTTGCCGAGGGAATCGCGAGAGCGGTCGAGAGGAATGTTGGGTAGGCTGAGTGAACTGGAGCCGGAGAGGCCGTTGCGCTGGCGGGTGCCCTGGTAGGAAAAGAAGAAGAAGGTCTTGTTGCGAATTATGGGACCACCGAGGTTGCCGCCGAATTGATTCTGCTTGAGAACGGGACGGGTTTGACCGGTGGCGTTGAAGAAGAAGCTGTTGGCGTTGAGGGCATCGTTGCGGAAGAACTCGTAGAGAGCGCCGTGGAACTGCGGCGTGCCTGAGCGGGTGACGAGAACGACGGCTGCGCCGCCACTGCGACCGGATTGCGCGTCATAGAGACCGGTTTGTACCTTGAACTCCTGAATGGCTTCGGGGGCAGGTGCAACGAGGCCGTTGGAAGCGAAGGCGTTTTCATTGGAGGTGTTGCTGTGGATGTTGACGGCATCAACTCCGTCGATGGCGACTGAGTTGGAACCGAGGCGGGCACCACCCGAGGAGATGTTCTGGGTGCCGCGGCCGAGAGCCCCGGCGTCGTTGAGCGGACCGGAGGCACCCGGAGAGAGAGCAAGCAATTGGGTGAAGTTACGGGTGGAGAGCGGCAGTTCTTTTACTGCTGTGCCTTCGACAACGCGGCCCAGCGCGGCGGATTCTGTTTGCAGCAAGGGGGCGCTAGAAGTGACTTCGATGCGCTCGCCGACCGAGGCGGGCTTGAGGGTGAGGTCGACAGCGATGCGTTCTGTGAGGCCGAGGACAGCTTCAGTGGAGGTGGTGGCGAAGCCGGTGAGGGAGGCCTGGACGCGATAGGTGCCGGGGGCAAGGAAGGGGAAGGTATAGCGGCCAGCATTGGATGAGATGGTATCGCGCAGTTCGCCGGTGGCAACGTTGCGCGCTTCGATCTTGACGTTGGGGATGAGCGCGCCACTGACGTCCTTGACCTCTCCGGTGATGGAGCCGCTTGTCTGGGCCAGGGCGACGGTAGCGAGAAGGAAGTGGGTAAATACAATTTGAGTAAACTTCATGGTTTCAGCGAGTTGTTAATTGAAGTGTATCGCCGTTCGGATGCGTGGGACGCAGAGGGCGAGGATGGCGAGTGCGGCGGTGGAAAGCCACCATAGAGACGGTATGTGCGGCGGCGCAGAGTAAGTCACTTCAACTGTGGACTGAAGATAGTCGCGTGACTGTTGTTGGATGGACAGACGGGTGGATGTTGGCGCGAGACAGTTGACTAGATAGGCGGCGATCGAGGAAGCGTGACGGTTAGTGAAAGCCAGTTTACGGTTGCTGCGCCATGCATAAGGTAAGGGAGCAGTCGTGTGAATCTGGATGCTACCCAGCCCTTGACGAAAGAGATGGATCTCGGGAAAACTGAATTCGACAATGGACATCGGGAGCTTTTCGCCGTCGGATTCCAGCGTCATTGCCTGTAGGGCCGTCCGCAGGTAGGTCTGTTGTTCGGCAGCGGAGATGACTCCATCGCCATCGGTGTCGATCATTGCCAGGACAATGGGCGCGACGGCTATGCCTGGGGTAAGCGTGATTTCGATTCCAACTTGATCCGGCGCAATCGAGATCAGCGTGGCTTGGAGGTATTCATCGAGTCGGTGGGCGGAAAGCGTGGCCGCCAATGAGAGCGCCAAGGCCAGCCTCATTTGGCGTTGGGCTTCCTCCCGTAGTCATTGGTGGGGTCGCGGTAGATGGTGTGAATGTGCATGGTGGGGTCGCCGCCCATCATCTGAGGCGCGTACTCGATGACGAGTTGGGGGCCTTGGATGCGGAAGTAGGCGGCGGAGCCGGGGGCGGTGGGGCCGCTCCAGGCAAACCAAGTGTCGGCGAGGGCGGCCTTGATCTGGGCCATGCGGCGGGCCGAGGCCGCATCGTTGACGATACCGGCCCATTCCTCGATCAGGCCGAGGAGCATCGTCCTTTGACTTTCATTTAGCGCAGAGGCCTGAATGCCCTCGGGCTGGATGAGCTTGCCATCTTTACCGGGGCCAAGGACGAGATCGGAAACTTTGTAGTTGAGAATCGCCTGTTTCTTTTGCGTGTCGTCAAGCGCGGCGATGAGGGCGAAGGCCTTGTCATTCTCGCCGCCCAGAGGGCGGACGGTTTTGCCTTCGAAAGTGAACTTGGCGGGTTGTGCGGCGGTGTGGCTGGGCGTGAGGATGCTGTCAGCGCCTTGCATCGTTATGTTGAGAGCGAGGTGGTGGCCGCCGAACTGGAGCATCCAGGGATCTTTGGCCGCGGGCTTGCCGAGGATGGAGATGAAGTACAGGTCGCGCCCGAACATAGCCGGCTGACGGTTGTTACCAGACTTGAGGGTCTCGTCCCCTTCCATGATGCCGAGCACTTTTTCGTAACCGGACTTGCTGAGGGCCGTGGCGAGAAGCGCCATGGCGGCCTTGCGCTGGGGGAGCTTAGATCGCCGAGCTTGAGCCCGGCGCGGGGCACCATCGTGATTGGAAAGTTTGACCAACGGGTGCGCTGCGTTTCGTCGTTGAACTCAAAGAGGAACTTGGAGCGTTGGCCCGTGTCGAGGGTCGCCAGAAAGGCGTCTGCGCTGGCCACCACCTTTGAAATGGGTTGTGCAGGTAGGGCGGGTGCCAGCAGGGCCAGCGCCATCG
>JANXUM010000023.1 GCA_025356215.1 Bryobacter sp.
CCTTGCGGGCCAGCTCTCGCACAATTTGGAACAGGAAGACATGGTTCTTTTCAGGAACCAAGCGGCCGACGTGTATCAAAGTGAAACGCGAGGAGTCACGATGGGCGCTGGGATCGAAATAGGGCTGGAAATCAATACCGCAGGGGAGTAATTCGACGGAGGCCGGGGACCCTCCGAAGAGGTCTGCGGCAGCCGCCTTGCTTACCGCCAAGCGGACGTTGGCTAAAGCGCGAATCGCCAGACGGGCAGTGGCGGCGTAGCCCCGGCGGAGAAGCGAATGCGCGCTGCGGAAGTCGGCATGGCCATGAGACGCCCTCACCGGAATGCCCAGTTGGGCGGCTAGAGCAAGGTTGAAAGCACTCGCATGATGGTTGTGACAATGGATGGCGCGGAAGGGACCTTGATCTGCCAGGACGGACAAGAGGGACGAGGCAGAGCGGGCGGTCTGGCGCGGGGGCGGACAATGGTGAAGGCGCGCGCCTAAAGCCAACATTCTTGGAGCCAAGACGCCAAAGTCGGCTTCTTCGAGGGCGAAGTGAAACTCAGGCCGACGGTCTCGCGGCCAAGCGAGCAGCAGCCGCTCGAGCCAGCACTCGATGCCGCCATGGTTAAACTGCCGCAACACGTGCAGAACTTTCATTGGATCTCCAAAGATTGAGGGGTTCGCCCCAGTAAGTAACAGGAAAGGGACAGCATTGAGATCGAGCTGATGCCGAGCGCGGCGGCAGCCCCGGGGGCGCCGAAGCGCGGGATCAAGAGCCAGCTTGCGAGCGCGGCAACCGCAAGAAGGACGGCGCTGAGGTATATCTGTTGGCTATAGATACGTCGCGCAGTCAGCGCGTAGCCAATGACGGCCGCGGGCCAAACGGCCAACTGAGACAGACAAAGGGCATTCAAGGTGTGCCGGCTTTCGATGCCGACGGGGACGTGCAGAAAGACCATTGGAAGATCGGGCGCGAGACGGAACAGAATCAGGACGGCGGCGGCCACGACGGCGGGAATGGTAACCCAAGTGGCGATCCGGCGCAGCGAGGCTTGCCCGAGAGAGGGAAGTAGCGCTTGGCCAAAAGAGGACGCCACCAGGTTGCCCGTTTGAAGGATGACCGATAGAGTGGCAAAGCCACCCAAGGCCGCATCGCTCACATAGTGCCCGAGAGCGATTCGCGGAACGCTGGCTTGGGCTGCGAGCAAGAACATCGCAATACTCAAGAGCGCCCCTCTGGCGAAGAAGATTTTCCAGGCGATCAGGTTGAAACTCAATCGGAACCGGGAGGAGCGCACATCGAAGACAACGACGAGAAGAAGACTGAAAAGCGCGTACACCGCGATCCCCCGCTCGGCGGAGGCAGTGGAGGCGATTGCGGCCAAGAAGACAAGTGAGCGCGCGACGGCACCGGTGCCGGCGCGCCACATTCGTCCATCGCGCTGCTGTTGTGCCTGGAACAGCTCGGCCCAAGAGTCCGCCAGCCGGGCGACCATCAGCAAGGCGGCAAGCGGAGACACGAGTACGAGCAAGGCGACTGCGGAAAGCAATCCCAAAGCGGTCGAGAGCGTTCTCATCCCGGCTGCCGCGGCCAGAGTGAGTTCTCTCTCCGAGTGAGTCAATAGCAGGGCTTTCAACTGCAGGCTGAGCAGGAGAATTAGTGGAGTGGTAAAGGCCTGGGCGTAAGCAAAGCGGCCCGCCGCCTCTACGCCCTGGAGCCGCGATATCAGAATCAAACCGAGGAAAGGCCCCGCCGCCTGAGAGAGGTTCGCCGCGATGACCCAGGCAGAATCGCCGATCCAACGGGCGCGAGGAGGGAGGCGAAGGGCCATGCAATCCATGGCCCCATAACTCGGCGTGGCGTGTGCCATGAAACTTAGACACGTTCCTTGGCGGCGTAATACTTGCCGTAGTAGCCGTAGTAGGAGTAACTCTCGCTCATTGACTTATTGACCTGGTTGAGAACCACACCCAAAACGTTGGCGCGAAGCCTGGTAAGCATCTGAATCACGCTGGCGACCTGTTTGCGGGAGGTGGATCCGGCGCGGGTGACGACGATCACACCGTCGACGCTGGTTGCCATCTCGAGCGGCTCGGCAAAGCCCAGCAGCGGAGGCGCGTCGAGGACGACCAATTGATACTCGGTGAGCAAATCTTCGATGATCGAATCCATCCGTCCGCGCAGCCAATCGTCGGGACGGCGGCTGGCGCTGCCGGCGGTGAGAATGTCGAGGTTGTCGGAGGCACCGGACTTCTGAATCAGGCTTGCCATGCTGGCCTTGCCCTGAAGGTAGCCGCCGAGGCCGAGATTATTCTCAATCGCAAAGCGCCGGTGGGCGCTGGGGCGGCGCATATCGCCGTCGATTAGCAAGGTGCGCGAACCTTGCATGGCGTGTGTGAGGGCGAGGTGGGCGGCAACCGTGGACTTGCCTTCACCCGGTTGCGCGCTGGTGACGAGAAGCGAACGGAGGTTTCGGTCAAAATTGGTGAGGAGGATCGCGTTGCGCAGAGTGCGGATGGATTCCTCATAGCCACCGAGGCTTGCGTAGCCGTCTTTGGCCGCTCGCACCATGGCGCCGCCAGCGTCCATATTTGTGGCCAACCCGATGCGGTGGCGCCAAGTCTTCACCTCGGGCAAGGTGCCGAGGACTTCAGTGCCGAGAGCGATCTTAACTTGTTCGGGATCGCGGATCGTGTTGTCGAGGGCATCCATTAACAAGACGCCGCCAATGGCGAGTAACAGCGAGAACAAGAAAGCAAGGCTGGTGTTCATGACCAGATTGGGCGAAACCGGCTCCAGCGGAGTGCGGGCCAAATCCGCCACCCGGATCGAGCTGTTTTGAAAGCTGGCGTTGATGCCGGCCTCTTTGATCTTTCGGACTAATTCCTCGTAGAGTTTTTTGTCCGCCTCGGCTTCGCGGCGCAGATTTTGGTATTCGAAGCTGCGGGAATTCAATTGGTCGAGCTCTCGTTTGGCCTCTTTCACTTGGTGCTCGAGCATCCCTTCGCGGCTGCTGGA
>JANXUM010000031.1 GCA_025356215.1 Bryobacter sp.
TGGTCGGGGCGAGAGGATTCGAACCTCCGGCCTCCTGGTCCCGAACCAGGCGCTCTACCAGGCTGAGCCACGCCCCGACGGCTGTTGCTTCGTTTGAAGTATAACAGGTAAAGCTCATCATGGCGCTCCTTCGATTGCTCCCCTTCCTCGCCTTCCCCCTCCTCGCTACCGACTACCGACTCTGCTTCCTCAACGACGGCCCCAATTCCGGCAAGGTCGACCTCGCCCGCGCCAAAGAACTCCAGGCCGCCCACTTCCAGCACATCGAATCGATGTGGAAGTCCGGCGCGCTTGAGAACGCCGGTCCCATCTCCGGCATCCCCAACGCCCGCGGCATCTTTCTCTTCAGCGCCCCGCCCGCTGAAGCCACCCGCCTTGCCGAAGCCGACCCCACCGTGGCCGCAGGCATCCTACGCGTCGCCTGCCACACCTGGACCGGCCCCGCCGCCATCGGCCGCGCCTACCGCATCGCCCATGCCCAACCGGGCTTTGAAGAAAAATACACCAAGAAGGTTGGTCTACTGATGAAGATCGTCACCCCCGCTCCCGGCCTGGGCAAGCCCATCGTCTCCGGTGTATTGCGCGGCGGCGACTACCAATATTTCGCCTTGCTCGATACCGATCAGATCGACGCGGTCAAGGCCAAGTTTCCCGACGCCCTGGCATTTATCTGGTTTCACGACCCCCGCGTTTGGGACGGCGTCGAACCCTAAGCTTTAAGCTGTAAGTTTGGTCACAGATTACATCGTCGTCGGCGGAGGCGCGGCCGGTTGCGTCGTCGCGGCCCGCCTCAGCGAACTCCGCCAACTCAACGTCCTCCTTCTCGAAGCCGGCCCAGCCGACCCCGGGCCCGACGCGCGCATCCCGTTGGCGTGGCACAAAATGCCGGGCGGTGCCTTCGACTGGGGCTTTCAAACCGAAGAGGAGCCGTACCTCGACCGGCAGCCCCTCGCCTATCCTCGCGGCAAGGCTCTTGGCGGTTCAACCGCCCTCTACGCTGGCGTCTATTCGCGTGGCGATCGCCAAGACTACGACACCTGGCGCGAGATGGGCAACGCCGGCTGGGGCTGGGATTATGTCTCCCCCTACTTTGAGAAGAGCCTAAAACAGGGCCTCCCGCGCGAACCCCTGCGCCAACTCCACCCCTTCACGCGCGACTTCTTGAAGCTTCAATCTGGTGCCCGCCCTGTCGAAACCATGCACCGCGGCGGCAAAAAACCCACCGCCTCCGACATCTTCCTAGACAAAGCCCGCAAAGAGCGCCCCAACCTGACCGTCGTCACCGGTGCCAATGTCGTCCGCGTTCTCGTGCACGAGGGCCGCGCCTACGGCGTCGAGGTCATCCGCGACGGACGCCTTGAAATCATTCAAACCCGCTTCGATGTTGTTCTCTGTGCCGGTGCCATCCAAACCCCGGCCATCCTGCTTCGCAGCGGCATCGGTCCGGCCAGCCATCTCGAAGGAGCCGGGATTCCCGTGCTCGCCGATCTTCCCGGTGTCGGCGAAAACCTCCAGGATCATGTTCGCGCCGGCATCGAATTCCAGACGCCGTCCTCCACCCAGTTGGCCAAGAACCCCGGCCTCCTCGATCAGATCCGCCATTGGCTAAACGGCTCCGGCCCCCTCGCTTCGCCCCTTGTCGAAGCGGTCTACGATTTCAAGAGCCGCCCCGATGCCGCCGCCCCCGACCTGCAACTCAACTTCGTCCCCCGCTGCTCCACCGGCAACGGCGTCACCATCTGGACCGTCTTGCTGCGCCCCTTCAGCCGCGGCTATCTGCGCCTGCGCAGCGCCGACCCTTCCGATGGGCCAATCATCCGCTTAAACGTTCTTGAGGAGCCCGAAGACCGCGCCACGCTAGACCGCGGCTTGCTCACCGCACGCGAAATCGGCGGCAAAATGGGCAGCGCCCAGCCCCAGGTCCGGTATGACGTTATGTGGCATGCCTGCGGCACCTGCCGCATGGGCCCAGACCGCATGGCCGTTGTCGACAGCGACCTCAAGGTGCATGGCTTTGCGGGCCTTCGCGTCATCGACGCCAGTGTTATGCCCACCATCCCGAGCGGAAACACAGCGGCCCCCACGCTCATGCTTGCCGAGCGGGGGGCCGACCTGATTCGTTGCTAGCGGACTGCTAAGCGCCAACCACCGGATTGTGGAGCTGCCCGAGACCCTCCACCTCGACGATGCAATGATCGCCGGGCTTCAAGAACACCGGGTTCGGCTTTTTCGCCATTCCCACTCCCGGCGGCGTGCCGGTGGAGACAACGTCGCCGGGCTCAAGCGTAAACACGCTCGACAGATACTCAAGCAACTGCGGAATGTTGAAGATCAACTCGCGCGTCGTCCCGTTCTGCATCACTTCGCCGTTCAGGGTCAGTTTGACGCTCAAGTTATGCGGGTCCGGCACTTCGTCCGCCGTCACGATGTAAGGGCCCATCGGCGCAAAGGTGTCGAAGCTCTTGCCCATCAACCACTGCGTCGTGCCCTTCAACTGGATGTCGCGCGCGCTCACGTCATTGACGTTGGTGTATCCGAATACGTAATCGCGCCAATCCTCGCCCTTGATGTGCTTGCCGGTCTTGCCGATGATGAAGGCGAATTCCGCTTCGTAGTCCGGTTTCTCCGACATCGGCGGCAACACGATGTTGTCGCCCGGCCCAATCACAACACTCGGAAACTTATTGAACACCGTCGGGATCTCAGGTATGGCCATGCCCGATTCGATCGCGTGGTCGCGATAGTTCAGACCGATGCAAATAAATTTTGGAGGCCGGTGAATGGGTGCCAGAATGCGCACGCTGTCCAGCGCCACCCGTGGGCTGGCCGTGGCCGCAAAGCCTTTCACTTTGTCCAATGCGGCCGCGCCGCCCTGAATAATCGAATAAAGGCAAGTAAAACCCGCCCCGGCCAAGGGAATGATCTCCGAGCCGCCAGCCGCCAGCACGCCCGCCTCGGGGGGGCCGCCGGCCCGCTCGAACATGAGAAGTTTCATATTCGATGAGGCTATCACGACCTGGGTACTGGAACCCGCTCTAACGCTCCGATAAAAATATCCGATAGGAAATGGCAGCGGGGGGCTTATCTTTCCCGCAAAGAATGATTAGAATACGAATCAAGTAAATCAAGAGCGCCATTCAGAGCGCCGGTCCGGTTGACACTCATCTACCTAAGGGGAGTAGTTCGATGCAAGCATTTAGCTCGAACGCTTTGTATTTCGGCCTGATGGCGGGCTTCTTATCCACTGCGCAATTGCCAGGGCAACATTTCCTGGCTGGCGGAAAAACTCCGCGAATGTTCGGCACCGACATGGCCGTTCTCGAGGCCGGTGAGCCGCGCCAGGACCTTCCTTGTAAAGTCGAAGATTCCAAGGCTCTACTCGGCTTCGATCTCAAATTTCACGCCGGCTTTGAAGTCTCCGTTCCGATGAAAGAACTCGCCGGCTCGGAGAACCTGCTGACCATCGTTTTCCGCGTGCGCCCCGAGGGCAACCCCCTGGGCGACCGCTACTTTATCCAGCGCGTCAAGGTGCCGCTGCTCGACGACGAAGCCAAAGGTGACGCCTTTCTGCAGGGCGGCTTCGATATCGGCGAGGGCAAGTATCAAATCGAGTGGCTGATGCGTGACCGCCTGGAGCGCGTCTGCTCCAGCACCTGGAAGGTGGACGCCACCCTCCCGCCCAAAGATAAGTCCATCGAGATGAACGCCACCGCCGAGAGCGTCCACCCCAGCGAGCACGAACAGTTTCACGAGGAGCCTCCCGTTGCCCGTTCCGCCCAGGAACAGCCGCTCACCGTAAAAGTCTTGATCAATTTCGCGCCCCAAAAGTCCCGCTCGGCAACCTTGCAGCCTGTTGATACGTCGGCACTAGTGAGCATATTGCGCACCATCAGCCGCGACCCGCGCATCGGCAAGTTCTCGCTGGTGGTTTTCAACATGCAGGATCAGAAAATCTTGTATAAACAGGAAAATAGCGACCGCATCGATTTCCCCAGCATTGGGGACGCCCTGCGCGATCTCAAGCTCGGCACGATCGACTTGAAGAAACTTGCCATCAAGAACTCCGAGACTGAGTTTTTAAGCGAACTGCTCCAAAAAGAAGTTGTGCCCGGGGTCGAGCAGTACGACGCGCTGATCTTCGCCGGTCCCAAGGTCTTACTCGACCAAAACGTCCCGCAAGAAACGCTGCGCAGTGTCGGCACACTCGACTTCCCTGTTTTTTATCTAAACTATAATCTCTACCCTCAGCAGATCCCGTGGCGCGACTCGATCGGCCACGCGGTCAAGCATTTCCGGGGTGTCGAGTACACGATCACCCGGCCACGCGATCTCTGGTTCGCGGTCAGCGAGATGGTGGGCAAAATCGGCAAGGCCCGGCAAAATAAGAAAGTAGGAGTTTCCGTAGCCCAATGAGGACATTCATGTTGGTTCTGTTGACGGTCGGGGCGGTGTTCGCCCAGAAGCCCGTGATTCATCCCAACCAACTGGCCCCGTACGTTCCCAGCCCCTACCAGATCGTCGATCGCATGCTTGAACTGGCAAAGATCAAGCCGGGCGAAAAGGTCTATGACCTCGGCAGCGGCGATGGACGTGTCGTAATCGCCGCAGCTCAAAAGTACGACGCCAAAGCAGTCGGCATAGAGTTGTCGTCCCGTCTGGTCAAATCGAGCCAGGAGGAAGTCAAGCGCCTCGGCCTCAGCGACAAAGTGAGCGTTGTGCACGGCGACGTTTTCGACGCCGATTTCTCCGACGCCGACGTGGTGATTCTCTACTTGATGCGCGACAGCAACAACACCCTCAAGCCAAAGCTCGAGAAGAGCCTCAAACCCGGTGCCCGCGTGATCTCTCACGACTATGAGATCGAGGGCTGGAAGCCCAATGAAGAGGCCAAAGTAGACGCGTTCCGGCGTGGCCACAAGATCTTTGTTTACCGCATGCCGCCACAGAAATAGGCCCCGGCTCAGCAGGCCTCCCGCCGAACGCTGTACCCTGTAAAGATGTCCCAGTTTGACGTGGTCGGTATCGGCCTCAACGCCACCGATACGCTCATCATCGTTCCGCACTTCCCTTCCTATGCTGGCAAAGGGCCCTTTACACAGGAAATTCTCAGCCCTGGCGGCCAAGTGGCCAGCGCCATGGTCACTTGCGCCAAACTCGGCCTTCGCACAAAGTACATCGGCACCGTCGGCGACGATGAGCGGGGCCGCATCCAACTCGAAAGCCTGCAGGGCTCCGGCATCGATCTCACCCACGTTCAACAGCGTAAGGGCTGCCCCAACCAAAGCGCGTACATCGTCATCGATCAATCCACCGGCGAGCGCACCGTCTTCTGGCAGCGCCCGGACTGCCTTCGCCTCGATCCATCCGAGATCGAAGACTCGATGATTACCGGTGCCCGCCTGCTGCACATCGACGGCCACGACACCCCCGCCATGGAGAAGGCCGCGCGGATCGCCCGCCAACACGGTATCCCCGTCACGGTCGATGTCGACACCATCTACCAGGGTTTCGAGCGAGTGCTCCCCCATGTCGACTACTTGATCTCGTCCAGCGAATTTCCCACCCAATGGACGCATGAAACTGACCCTTTCAAGGCATTGGCCAAGATCCAGGACGAATTCGGCATCCGCTGTGCCGCAATGACGCTGGGCGCTCACGGAGCGCTGGCCCGCATTGACGGTAAATTTCATTACTCCCCCGCTTTCGTCGTCAATTGCGTGGACACCACCGGGGCCGGCGACGTCTTCCACGGCGGCTTTTGCTACGGCGTCCTCGCCGGATGGGAGATTGGCCGCATCCTCGATTTCTCCAACGCCATGGCCGCGCTCAACTGCACCGCCATCGGCGCTCGCGGCGGCATCGCCAGCCTCGATAAGGGCATGGCTCTTATGGCGCGGGCCGATCGGCGTGTCAGAGACGATATTCAAAGGAGAATCTGATCAGTGTTCCCCCTGCGGGATTCGGAACCCAGCCAGACTAAGCCCTATGTGACGATCGCTTTGATCGTCCTGAACGTCGTCGCGTTCTTTTACGAAATCTCCCTGGACGATTTCGCCCTCAATAACTTCCTGGCCCAATGGGGGACCGTCCCTCGCAACTTCTCGTTCCTTGACGTTTTCACGTCTATGTTCTTGCACGGCGGTTGGATGCACGTGCTGGGTAACATGTGGTTCCTCTGGATCTTTGGGGACAATATCGAGGACATTCTCGGCCACGCCCAATATCTGGCATTCTACCTACTCTGCGGTACGGCCGGCGGCCTGTTGCATGTCGCTTTTAACGCGGGCTCAAGTGTTCCGGCCATCGGCGCCAGTGGGGCGATCTCTGGCGTGATGGGCGCCTACCTGATTCGCTTTCCGCGCTCGCGCATCCACACCGTGATTTTCTTCATCGTCTTCGCCACCACCATCGAGGTGCCCGCTTACTTAATGATCGGATTCTGGTTCGCCGCGCAGTTGTTTTCCGGCGTCGGCCAGCTTGCCAGCGCCGAACTCCAACGGGGCGGTACCGCTTGGTTTGCCCACGTCGGCGGTTTTCTCGCCGGCATTCTGTTGATCAAACTCATGCCCAGCCGCCCGCCAATTCAGATACGCCAGGAGAGCCAATGGTAGATCGCATCGCCAGCCATTACATGGATAATTTGCCGGAGGTGGACGTCGCCTTCCTGCTGCCACACCCCGGCGACGCCGAACTCCTCTGCGGCGGCACGATCGCCAAACTGGCCCAGGCCGGCAAGCGCGTTGCAATTCTTGACCTTACGGCGGGCGAGGCCGGCTCGTTTTCCCGCGGCGGACAAAAACTGGACGAAGCCGACACAGCCGCCGCCGCCATGGGCGTGCTCTGGCGCGGCTGCGTTTCATTCCCCGACGGCAGGCTTGAGGACACGATTATGTCCCGCATGACCGTCACCGGCGAGATCAAGCGCCTGCGCCCGCACGTTGTCGTCGGTATGCATTGGGATGACCGCCATCCCGATTCGCTCGCCGCCAGCCTGTTGGTGGAAAACGCAAGTGTCCTTGCCGGCTACGCCCAGCTCGATAATTATCTCGCCCC